>JAITNQ010000295.1 GCA_031290435.1 Candidatus Symbiothrix sp.
GACACGACGGTTTGCGACGCCCGTTTCCCCGATTACAACGAGGAATACCTGAAAGAAAGCACAGTAAAATATACCGTTTCTTTCAACGGGAAAGCGCGTTACACCTTGGATTTTCCGATAGACGCAACGAGAGAAACCGTCGAAAACGCCGTGATGACCAACGAAAGTTCAAAAAAATGGTTGGAAGGCAAAACGCCTAAAAAAGTAATCGTCGTACCCAATAAGATTGTGAATGTGGTGATTTGACGCGATGCTGTCCTAAAAAATTCAACGGGCATACACAAATCATTGTGTATGCCCGTTGTCTATTACTTTTCTGAATAAATTTCAGTGATCAATCATTTATTTTCAAATCTGTTGCAATCACTCTTATTTTCAGGTTATCCTCGCCCTTTTTCAAAGCGACTCCGGAAGGATACAGATAATGTGACGAGAGATATTCAGCTTCCGAAGTTCCGGAATAGTCCTGTTGCGTAGTATAGGTTGTCAATATCGGGACAAGCAAAAGTTTCAAATCTCTATCCGGCGCTTTTTCTATCGCATTCTGAACAACATTGGCAATATTGCTGAAATCATAAGTAAAAGTAGAAAAATTGAATGCTGTTGAAAAAGAAGTCAGATTATTGGCGACATTCTGCTTTTCGAAAAAGTTCTTCATGGAATCAGGCTCAATCAAAAGCATCTTGGCATTATTGCTAGCGCTAATCTGCCCTCCCCCGGGATATTGCATGGTATAGTCCCATGATTCGTTCTGATAAGCCGATAATGAAAGATTTACACTGCTGAATTTCTTTTTCCCGATGCGCTGTATTATTTCCTGAATAGGAATAGTCAGTTCCGTGAAAACGCCGACCGGCGTCTTAATATATACCTTGTCCGGATTATCTTCCAATAAAAAGGCATCATTTGTATTTTTGAAGCTATTTAATTGAATGACTTCTTTGGTTACCGCCCAAGCAGCTCTCGTCGGTATATAGGCAGTGGAATCTTCCGTATCAGCTGCATTTCTCATCACATGCTCTCTCGTATAATAAATACTTATCTGTGACGATTGAACGTCCAGCATGCTGCCCGAACCGAAGGTAGTAGTGATGTAAGTCCCTTTGAAAAAATCAAAAAAGGCATCAAGTGTTTTAAATTGATTATTTTTAACCCCATCCAAATAATCTTGTCCAATCTGCGTCGGAAGAGAAACGGAAAGCCAGCGTTGATATCCGTTTACCAATAAAATGGAATCGGAAATGGTCAGATTCCGTGCTGTATAGGCATATTTGGCATAAGGATTTTGCATATCACAAAAGGTAGCAGGGTCCACATTTGTATAGTAATGTTTTTCCAAGGGTTTTATTACCGGATAAACCGTCAATTCCATAGGCGCCAACGAATCTCCTTTGTAGGAACTGTAAATAATATCCAAGCGGACGGAATCTATCTTACTGTCTACAATGCTGTCGATGGCAATAAAACCGACGGAAGGATAAAATTGACAGGCAAAACCCGATTTGATGGTACCATAAGACGGGTCATAAAATTCGCCCAGAAAACCATTTTCTATTTTGGCATAAATAGAATCTATTTTTACAGTTCTTGCTTTAATAGTAAATGTTTCGTCAAAAATACTTAATTTATCCGTATCAGGCTGAATACCCATACCGACTGTGCTGATAGAATCATCACACCCCATATAGAACAAACCCAATACCAAGACAAAAAACAAATGACATGCTACACTTTCAACATTACATACTACATTTTTTATTCTTGCTTGTTTCATTTGTATAAAAAATTTACTTTACTTATTTAATTAATATACGGTCATATAAATCATTAATCGCATTGATATAAACATCTTCTTTCTGGTAGGGAAGATAAGTTAAACCTTCTTTCTGTTTCGCGTAATCAATAATATGCGAATCTATAGCAGGACTGCCTGCAATTATTCCATCCGAAAAGTCAATCGCCAATTTGCTCAACGCAGTGTGGTCGGCCTTCTCTTTCAGTAGCTTTATATCATTTTGTGTAATACCTTCGATTTTTAATTTTTTTGCAAAATTATCCCTGAGCGGATTTTCAAACACATCATTGTATAAGGAATAAACAACCTTGGCATTTTTGAAACAGGGGTCGCTTTTATAATGTTTTTTTATATAAAGCGGAGCCAAAGCCGTCATCCAGCCATGACAGTGAATCAGATTGGGAATCCATCGCAATTTCCTGACGGTCTCCATTACGCCACGCACATAAAATATACTGCGCTCATCGTTATCCTCAAATTCTATGCCGTTTTCATCCTTCAACAAGTATTTTCTTTGAAAAAAATCTTCATTGTCAATGAAATAGATTTGCATTCTCGCTGCCTGAATCGAAGCAACTTTGATAATCAACGGATGGTCGGTTTCATCTATGATAAGATTCATTCCCGAGAGGCGAATTACTTCATGTAACTGGTTACGTCTTTCATTGATACAACCGAATTTCGGCATAAATGTCCTGATTTCCTTTCCGCGGTCGTGAATCCCCTGCGGTAAATTTCTTGCAACGAGAGACATCTCTGTGTCAGGAAGATAGGGCGATATCTCTGTTGTGATAAATAAAATTTTTTTTGCAACCATTCTTGTGTTGTTACTGTAATTCTGTGAATTTGAGTACAAAGATAATAAAAAAAAATCACATAAAAACCAAAATAAACTACAAATAAATCCGAATAAATTTTAAGATTAGTATTTATTTCGTTAGCTTTGCATGGATTTTTATTGTTTTTCTATGCAAGTATTATATGCCATTATTAACTTACAGAATGAATTATCGAAAGATAAAGGTTCGGGTAAAACCATCGGATTTGTTCCTACCATGGGCGCTTTGCATCAAGGGCATCTTGAATTGGTCAAGCGTTCTGTTGTGGAAAATGATGTCACAGTGGTGAGTATTTTTGTCAATCCCACTCAGTTTAACGACAAAACCGATTTATCGAACTACCCGCGCAATCTGCAAGCCGATTGTGATTTATTGCGTGAGACCGGATGCAATTATGTTTTTGCACCGGATGCAGATGAAATTTATCCGGAACCGGATACCCGCCGGTTTGATTTCGGCGCGCTGGCCAATGTGATGGAAGGACAGTTCCGCCCCGGACATTTCAACGGTGTAGCTCAGGTTGTGAGTCGCCTTTTTGCTATCGTAAAACCGGATAAGGCCTATTTCGGGGAAAAAGACTTCCAACAATTGACTATTATCCGCGAAATGGTGAAACAATTGCAGTTGAATATCCGAATAATAGCCTGCCCGATTGTCCGGGAAAAGGACGGATTGGCCATGAGTAGCCGGAATATGCGCCTGAGCGATACGCAAAGAAAGGAAGCGGTTTTCATCTCCAAAGCCCTGTTTGATAGCCGGGAAAAGCAAAAGGACTGTACTGTTACGGCATTGAAAAACCAAGTGATAGAGCAGATAAACGCTATTCCGGATTTACAGGTAGAGTATTTTGAAATAGTGGATGGATATACGCTTCAATCAATTGACAATTGGAACGATACAAATTATCCGGTAGCTTGTATCGCTGTTTTTGCCGGTGAAGTTCGTTTAATTGATAATATTTCTTATTAGTCTTTTTTATATACAACATTAAAAAACAAGTTAAATACAGATGAAAAAATTTTTAAAATTTACAGGTATTGCATTATTTGCTATCATACTCGTTTTGGCTGCCTTGCCGTTTATTTTCAAAGGGAAGATAGTAGAATTGCTTAAAAGTGAAATTAACAAGACCGTCGACGCCCATGTCGATTTTGAACATGCAGGTTTGAATTTTTTCCGGAGTTTTCCCAATGCCACACTTTCTTTAGACAATTTTTGCATGGTGGGAATCAATGAATTTGAAGGGGATACGCTTTTCTATGCAGGAAATGTTTCCACAACAATCAATATCAAAAGTTTGTTGGGTAGCGGCGGATACGAGCTTGTCCGGGTGACTGCGGACAAAGCCAAACTTCACGCCATTGTCAGGGAAGACGGGAAAGCAAACTGGAATATCGTCAAACCGGAAAATGAGGAAGAAACATCATCTGAATCATCGGATTTTAAGATTTTATTGAAAGAGGTACAAATCAACAATTCGGCTATTTACTATGACAATGACTCAAGTAGCATGAACTTGGTATTAAGCGATTTAAACCTCAATCTTTCGGGAGATATGACAGCCGATGAAACACGGATAAAAACCGCTTTCACCATTGGGTCAATGAGTTTTACGATGGACAAGATTCCGTATCTGTCGCAATCCCGATTAGAAGCAGATATGAATATCGACGCTGACCTGAAGAATATGAAGTTTACTTTGGCGGACAATCATTTCAAACTCAACGAAATCAAGGCGAATTTCGACGGCTGGGTGGCTTTTCCCGATGAGGAGAAAACCGAAATGGATATTCGCCTGAATGCGCCGGAAACACAATTCAAAGATATCTTGTCTATGATTCCGGCCATATACGCCAAAGATTTCAAAGATCTGAAAGCCTCCGGGAAAGCAAGCCTTGAGGCCTGGGCCAAAGGCGTTATGACCACTGAACTGTTACCGGCTTTCGATGCCAAACTGCATGTTGCCGAGGCGCAATTCCAGTATCCGGGCATGCCCGGCTCCGTTACCGGCATATTTGCGGACATGGACGCTTCCAATGCCGGAGGCGCTTTAGACAACACCATCGTGGATATCGCCGGTTTGCGTTTCAACCTGAGCGGGAATCCGTTTTCACTTCAACTGCATCTGAGCACACTTGTGAGCGACCCAAATCTCGCGCTATCGGCCGAAGGCAAACTGAACTTAGGTGCTATCAAAGACGTTTATCCTCTGGAAGATATGGACTTGAGCGGATTGTTGGACGCCAACCTGAAATTGAAGACCCGGATGTCGTATATCGAAAAAGAACAATACGAAAAAGTGGAAGCTGCCGGAACTTTGAATCTCAAACAAATGATACTGAAGTCGAAAGAATCCGATGATATTCAAATAGAAAATGCCAACCTGTCTTTTTCGCCCCGTTATGTGGATTTGAGTGCACTTTCGCTGCAAATTGGAAAAAACGATATCAAAGCAACTGGAAAATTGGAGAATTTTATCCCCTATTTTCTGAAAAATGAAACCCTGAAAGGAAATTTGGCTGTAAATTCAAACTATCTGAACCTGAATGATTTCATGGCGGAAGACAAGACAGCTGCTTCCCCCGATTCTACTACTGTCGGCCTGATAGAAATTCCTAAAAATGTTGATTTCAATCTCGCCGGAAATTTTAAACAAGTGATTTTTGACAACTTAGATATGCGCAATGTGGTGGGACAAATCACGGTCAAAGACGGGAAGGTAGATATGAAAAATCTGTCAATGAATGCTTTGGATGGCAAACTAAATGTAAACGGTTATTACGATACGGGAAAAAATCCGAAGCAGCCCGATGTATCAATGGCTTTAAACATTCAGGGAGCCTCTTTTGCCAAAACGTTTTCGACTTTTGTTACCATTCAGAAATTAGCGCCGATTTTTGAAAATCTGGTCGGTACCTTTTCCACACAATTCCAGATGAATACGCCTTTAGGTGAAAACTTTATGCCGGAACTTTCCGCCTTGACGGCCTCCGGCCTCTTATCGTCCGACAATGTCGAAATATCGGGTAATCCGGTCTTGGACGGACTTTCTCTGACCTTGAAAAACGAATCATTGAAAGACTTGAAAATAAAGGATTTGAAATTGCCGTTCTCTATCAACGACGGACGGGTTACCACTAAACCTTTCGACATCCGGTTCGGCGATGGAAGTATGAATCTACAGGGCAGTACCGGCTTGGACCAATCCATTGATTACCTGGCAAAAATAAACTTGGCAGGTAAATTAGCCAATAATTACCTGAGCAATGTCAACGTAAAAATAGGAGGCACTTTTACCAAGCCCCAATTTAATTTGGATATAAAAGACGTAGCCGGTCAATTGTTGGATAAAATCGCCGGTTCAGCTTTGGGTTCGAGTGAAGCAGGCGCTAACTTGTCGGAACAAGTTGATGCGCAAATCGAAAAACAAACCGAAAACATCCGGAAACAAGCCCAGGATGCCGGTGACAAATTAATAGCGGAAGCAGAAAAAGAAGGCCGAAAATTAATCGACGAGGCCAATAAACTTTCCAATCCGATTGCCAAACTTGCAGCAGTAAAAACGGCCGAAGCAGGGGCTAAAAAATTGAAAGAAGAGGCCCAAAAACAGGCTGACAAGCTGAATGCGGAAGCGGAAAAGCAAATTCAGGCCTTGAAAGATAAGGCCGGAAAATAAATACAAAAGAAGTAAATACCGTATTTTAAGGAAATTGTAGTTATTAGAATTATTATAAATTAAAAATAAAGAAAATGAAAAAGTTAATTTTTTTAATGGGAGTTGCTATCGTAATAACAGCAACTAACGCTTGTTCGAACGCCGGTTCGGCAAAAAGTGAACAGACCGTTTCCACAGAAACAAATATAGGGGAAACGAAGGCAACACTCATAGTACAAGGGAGTTGCGGAATGTGTAAAACGAGGATAGAAAAGGCGGCAAAAAGTGTAGCCGGAGTTCTCGCTGCTACTTGGGACGCCGAATCCAAACAATTGGAACTCCGGTATGATGCATCAAAAACAGCTCCGGAAGCAGTCGGTAAAGTCGTTGCGACAGTTGGGCATGACACGGAAAAAGACAAAGCTTCCGATGATGTGTATAATGCCTTGCCGGGCTGCTGCAAATATCGAAGTTGATGTTACTTTTTATACTTATGCTATGAACGAATTTATATTTGATGTAAAAAATATACGAAAAGATTTTCCCATACTTTCTCAAGAGGTATACGGAAAACCCTTGGTTTATCTGGACAATGCAGCCACTACGCAAAAGCCTTTAAGTGTTATTCGTAAAATAGATGAAGTCTATTCAACTATCAATGCCAATATTCACAGAGGGGTGCATCGTTTAAGCCAATTGGCGACAGAATCTCACGAAGAGGCTCGCAAAACGGTGCAAAACTACATTGGTGCAGCTTCATCGAAAGAGATTATATTTACCCGTGGTGCAACAGAATCCATCAATCTGATAGCGGCCAGTTTTTGTCGCTCGCAGTGCAAACCGGGTGATGAAATCATCCTTACTACGATGGAACATCATGCAAATATTATCCCTTGGCAAATCCAACAGGAAATTACCGGTATTGAATTGAAGATTGTTCCTTTAACCGAAACAGGAGAAATACGTTTGGAAGACGTCGAAGAATTAATTTCTTCTCGCACCAAACTCATTTCTTTAGCACATGTTTCCAATGTTTTGGGGACAATTAACCCGATTGAAGAAGTGATTCGCTTAGGACATAATTACAATATTCCGGTATTGATTGACGCAGCTCAATCCATTCAACATATTTCTATTGATGTACAGGCGCTGGATTGCGATTTTATGGCTTTTTCTTCCCATAAAATGTATGGCCCTACAGGTGTAGGCGTGTTGTATGGCAAAGAAACATGGTTGGATAAATTGCCGCCATACCAAGGCGGTGGCGAAATGATTGCACATGTAACTTTCGCCAAAACCACTTTCAACGAGCTTCCTTTTAAATTTGAAGCCGGTACGCCCGATTATGTGGGAACAACCGCCCTGGGTGAAGCCATCCGCTATATCGAAAATATTGGATTGGATAATATCCGGCGTTATGAAACACATCTTTTACAGTATGCAACTAAAAAATTATTGCAAATTGAAAATATGCAAATTATCGGAAATTCGGAGCGGAAAAGTTCGGTTATCTCATTTTTGATAAAGGGTATTCATCCTTATGATGTGGGAATGTTGCTCGACCGCTTAGGTATTGCTGTGCGGACGGGTCACCACTGCGCCCAACCTTTGATGGATGCCTTGGGAATTGAAGGAACCTTACGCGCTTCGTTTGCTTTTTACAATACGGAAAAAGAAATTGATAGCTTGGCAGAGGGAATTGAAAGAGTCGTTAAAATGTTTTAACCTAAAAGTTTGGATTATTCAAATATTATTCCGTACTTTGCCTCATTATAAACTTAAAATTAAAAAAATGAAAACATTTGTATTTTTTCTTGCTTGCTTTATATCTACGCTGTTGTGCCATGTATGCCATGCGCAACAAAATACATTTAATGTAAAAGCAAATATCGGGAACATAAAAGACAACACGAAAGTGCGTCTGTCTTACTATGTTGATGGAGAACTTAAAACAGATTCCACATACGCAAAAGACAATAAATTCGAAATAAGCGGGAATATTACCACCCCGTCCAAAGCTTTGTTGGAAGTTTTAGCAGACAATACGTCAAAGAAAAGAAGCCGGTTGGTTTTCTATGTTGAGAACGGAAGTATTCTATTGAACAGTTCTGATTCATTGGAAAATGTAACTATTGCTAATTCTAAATTGAATGCAGAAGTAAAAGAATGGAAGGACTTTACAAAATCTGTTCAGGAGGCAAATGAAAAGCTCTCTGCAACCTACCAATCAGCATCTGCCGAAGAAAAACAATCGGAGGCTTTCATGAATCAAATAAACCGGGTAAATGATTCTATTGAGACAAAAGAAAAAGAATTGGCAAAGATATTTATCGGAAAGCATCCTGATTCTTTCTTCTGTTTAGACCAATTGTTCACTATTTACTTGGGATACTCTCCCGATGGTGTAGAAGCCGAATCACTGTTCGCTTCGCTTTCTCCGGAATTGAAAAACTCATCGGACGGAAAAAAGTATGCCGCAAAAATCGAATCATGGAAAAATACATCGATAGGCGCTATTGCTCCGAATTTTACCCAAAATGACCCGGACGGAAATCCGGTGAAATTATCCGATTTCCGGGGAAAATATGTTTTATTAGACTTTTGGGCTTCTTGGTGCGGGCCTTGCCGGAAAGAAAATCCCAATGTGGTAAAAGCATATAATGACTACAAAGACAAAGGATTTACTGTACTGGGTGTCTCGCTTGACAATGAAAAAGGGCACAGCGCATGGTTAGCAGCCATAGAAAAAGATCAGCTCACGTGGACACATGTTTCCGACTTAAAATATTGGAACAACGAAGCTGCCAAATTATATGCCATTAACGCTATCCCTGCCAATTTCTTGTTAGACCCTAACGGAAAAATTATCGGAAGAAATTTAAGAGGAGAAGCCTTGGTGAAAAAACTATCGGAGTATCTGAAATAATTTTATAGAAAAGTACTTTGCCCGTGCTTCTTTCTTATTTAAATAAAGACTTGATTGAAGCCGGTTGCGACGAAGCCGGACGGGGTTGTCTTGCCGGTCCTGTTTTCGCCGCTGCTGTGATTCTTCCGCAAGACTTTTCTTCCGAAGAACTCAAGGACTCCAAATTACTGTCCGAAAAACAACGCAATTACTTCCGCTCAGTCATAGAAAAAGAAGCTTTAGACTGGGCGGTAGCAATTGCGATGCCGGAAGAAATCGACGAAATCAATATTCTCAATGCTTCTATTCTATCCATGCACCGGGCTTTGAATTTACTGAAAATCCGGCCTCAACATTTGCTGATTGACGGGAATCGTTTTCACAAATACGAAGAAATCCCCTATTCGACCATAGTGAAAGGCGATAACAAGTATCTTTCTATTGCTGCCGCATCTGTATTAGCAAAAACACACCGCGACGAATATATGCGCCGTTTACATAACGAATTTCCTCAGTACGATTGGTGTCATAATAAAGGCTATCCTACAAAAAATCACCGGAAAGGAATCGAAATTTTCGGAACAACCCCGCATCATCGTATGAGTTTTACAATGTGAAAAAAAAATCTTACCTTTGTATAATCGCTAATCTTATCCCCGATACGGATACAGAGAGCGTTTCATATAACAAAATATAATTATTCAAATGGAAAAAGCATGGAGAGATGCTAAGGATGAGAATGTAGGAATCGTATTTATCACAGGTTCCACCGGTGGAATAGGAGAGGCTTGCGCATGGAAATTCGCTTCGCAAGGCGCTCATTTAATTCTGAATGGGAGAGATACAGACAAACTGAATATTTTACGGAATGCATTGGTAAAGGAATGGGGCGTGGATGTGCTTGCCTTGCCTTTTGATGTTCGCAATAGAGAGGCTGCTAAGAAAGCAATTAGCGAATTGCCCCCAGAATGGAAATCCATTGCTGTTTTAATCAACAATGCGGGATTGGTATTAGGAACAGACAAGGAATTTGAGGGCGACTTAAATGACTGGGATACAGTTATTGATACGAATATCAAAGGCTTGTTGACAGTCACCCGTTTGGTAGTTCCCGGAATGGTAGAACGCGGGAAAGGTCATATCATCAATATCGGTTCTATAGCCGGTGATGCGGCTTATGCGGGAGGTAGCGTTTACTGTGCAACGAAATCGGCCGTAAAAGCGCTCTCTGACGGACTTCGGATAGATTTGGTGGATACGCCTTTGCGAGTCAGCAATATCAAACCGGGCATGGTAGAAACCAATTTTTCTATTACCCGTTACAAAGGGGACAAATCCAAGGCAGATGCCGTTTATGCGGGTCTAAAGCCTTTGACCGGAGAGGATATTGCAGAAACGGTCAGCTTTGTCGTTTCAACGCCCGCACATGTGCAGGTAGCGGAAGTCTTGGTTATGCCGACCAATCAGGCAACAGCAACAGTGACGTTCAGGAACTGAATCTTAGGAATTGTCCGGCAATAAATTTGTAAATTTACTGCCGGACAATTCCTTATTTTACGCCGAAAGGATTGACTTCTTCCGCAAGATGCCTTACCGGCGCCGGATAAACTGCCGGTTGCTCTTTGCAACTTATCTGAAACAGGTCTCCGGCATGGGTTTCGATTTCTATCAAACCTTTGGCAATGTCTTTCACTTTGTATGCAATAGCTTGTCCGGAAAGATTTCGAACATCCATCTCCCCTGTATTCATTCCTGTTTGCAAACGACACAATCCACCGGCTTCGCTTTCTACCTGTATAAACACGGTTTTGCCGACATGGCGTGTAGCGCTGACCAAAAAAGCGCCTTCCGCACGGAAATTAATAAATGAGCCTTCCTGCCAAGCTTCCGGAACAGCGGGAAATATCCGGATTTTGTCACCCCACGATTGTAAATACAAATCCTGTAGCGAGGCTACGGCGGCGAACGGCGTTTCGATAACAGGCCCTGACTCTCTGTACAAAGTATTGGGCCGGATATATTTGTTTATCAAGGTTTGCAATTGCACAAAAGCCTTTTCGCCGTCACCCATGCTTGCATACATGGCTGCCGAGCCGGTATAGGAATAGCCCTGTAAATAGGCGGGCATACTCATCCAGTGCGCAATGCTTTTGCGTAACGTTTCCTGTTGGTCTGTTTGTTCCCAATTGACCGAATATAAGGGATAAATCATCAATAAATGAGAATAATGCCGGTGGGAAGATTCCAACTTTACATCCCGGCCAATCAAGAAACCTTGTTCCGCATCTTCGGGATAAGGCGTCAGGTTTTCCAGAAAATCTTGCCAATATGCTTCCAAGGGTTCATTTAATCGATATTTTTCATTGATTGAAAGCAGGGTATTCAATCCCCAACGAAGCAGCGAAAGGTCGTAGTTGCAGTCTACAGCCGGCTTATATTCGGGCGACGCCGTCAACGGAAGATGGTATTTCCCGTCTGCTTCCTTTATTCGTAAATAGCTGTAATAAGCTATACTACGCTTTAACAAGGGATAAAACCGATTCAGCAGTTCGTCGGTTTTATTAGTATAGGTACAATATTGCAGATAATAAAAAAGTATCCATGTCAGATTGCCTGTCTCATATTGATTAACCGTGGCCAGTTCCGGGTCAAGCATTTTTTTCAGGTCGTAGGACGATGATCTGCTGAGGACGGCTGCATCTTTCCGCCATGCCGGTTCATGTACATTATCGATTAGGTTTTGCAGGTTATCGTTCAAGCATTTCCAGAGCGGTTCGGTTAGTTCCGGCCGGTTTGCTGTGTTCTGCCATGAATAGGTCAGTTGGATATTCAGATTCAGCCAGACAGCCGGCCATGGCGTATTCTCCCGAGGCCAAGGGCCTTGAAGGTCTACAATATACTTGTCTTTGCGTGTGACGCAAGCGAATTTGTATTGTTGCGCCCAGTAAAAACTTTCCATTTTACTGTCCC
Organism: Candidatus Symbiothrix sp.; assembly: GCA_031290435.1. Classification (GTDB taxonomy): domain Bacteria; phylum Bacteroidota; class Bacteroidia; order Bacteroidales; family Azobacteroidaceae; genus Azobacteroides. The sequence continues at coordinate 12,165 of JAITNQ010000295.1, forward strand.
CGAAACTAACAAAAGAAACCGGGTAATAAGCGTGCCACCAGTCTTTATGGCTGTTTTCCAAAACGTTTGTTCGAGTAGCAAGACATTCGTCTATTGTCTTTTTTGCCGTTTTGACTGCCTGCAAACTGTCTTTCTCCTGAGAAACGGTAATAACAAAGCGGCGTTTATCACTCGATTTTATTTCACGCCATGCAACGACATATACTTTCCCACTGAACAGTTTTTGGATGGACAAGTGATAGTTTCCATCTTTTTTTACCTCTACCTCCGGATTGGGATTGTCAGTATAGCTTTCCTTGACGTCTCCTTTGGGACCTGAATTCAGGCGAGGACTTATCGCTTGCTGGGGAATCCAAGCCCAAGTGTAATCTTTTTCGTCGCCTTGAGTTTTTGTTTCAAAAAGGATATAATTTTTCTGTGCATGTACGTAGGTTGTGAAGTCGATAGCGCCTTTTGCCGTATGGATATGTCCGGTTGTGACGGCGTCGTATAAGGATAACCGCATATTTTCAGCTTCCACCGTGCCTTGGGGCGTAAGGGTAAAATAGCCGATAGGCAAACGGGCATCATCATACAGAATAGAGGTTTTGGGATAGATATCATCCGGCATCTCTCCCCGGCCTTCGGTTATATCAACGCGGCCGATGTTCAAACGATAGGCGTTTTCTCCCGATTTATAGAAGTTTGTACCCAACAAACCGTTTCCCATGATGGCCCCGGCATAATAATCGTCCGTAATCCGGTTCCAGACCATATCGTGACCGGCCATGTAGGTTTTCCATGGGATAGCTTCCGTAGAAACTTTCTGTTGTTGACCCCAAACCGCAGAAACGGACAGACAGAGTCCGATAATAGTGGCATATAACATGTTTGAAACAGATGTCCTTTTGGTATTCAGTTGTATCATTGTGTTTTTAATAAGATTATATTTAAAATTTACTTCACTTCACTTCCGGGTTTCACTTCTTTTTCCGGCATTATCACCGACAGGCTTCCGTCGGCATTTTCAGCTGATAAAATCATACCTTGCGATACAATGCCTTTTATTTTTCGGGGTTCGAGGTTGGCGATAAAGCAAATGTTTTTGCCTGTTAAATCTTCTGGTTTATAGTACGCGGCTATTCCCGAAACGATGGTACGTCCGCCCTGACCGTCATCAATCTTGAATTGCAGCAATTTATCGGACTTGGGAACCTTGGTACATTCCAGTATCTTACCAACCCTGATATCTAATTTACCGAAATCATCGAACGGAATATCCGCTTTCTGCGGAGTGGCCTCGTGCACATTCAGTTCATTGGCTTTTTTAGCATCCTGCAATTTTTCGACTTGTTTTTTGATGACTTCATCTTCAATTTTTTCGAAAAGGAGTTCCGGCGCATGGATGACATGACCGCTTTCCAAGAGAAGAATACTTCCCAAATCAGCCCATTTTAGGTTTTCCCGATTAATCAGGTTTTTGATTTTTGCTGAAGTAAGCGGCAGGAAAGGTTCAAAAACAATGGCCAGATTAGCTGTTATCTGCATGCTGATATTCAATATAGTTGCCGTGCGTTCCCAATCGGTTTTCGCCACTTTCCATGGTTCCGTATCTGCGAGGTATTTATTCCCGATACGCGCCAGATTCATGGCTTCTTTCAAGGCATCGCGAAAACGGTAAACGGCTAAATAGTTCTCTACCTCTTCCTTGACATGTACAAATTCCGCCAAAGTTGCCTTGTCGTAATCCGTCAGTTCGTTGATTGCCGGAATTTTTCCGTCAAAATATTTATGGGTGAGCACCATGGCGCGATTTACAAAATTGCCGAGTATGGCGACTAATTCGTTGTTGTTTCTGGCTTGGAAATCTTTCCATGTAAAATCATTGTCTTTGGTTTCCGGGGCATTGGCCGTCAACACATAACGCAGTATATCCTGTTTGCCGGGGAAATCCTCCAAGTATTCGTGCAGCCAGACCGCCCAGTTGCGGGAAGTTGAGATTTTATCGCCTTCTAAGTTGAGGAATTCGTTGGCCGGCACGTTTTCGGGTAAAATATAGCTTCCGTCGGCTTTCAGCATGGCCGGAAAAACGATACAATGGAATACGATATTGTCTTTGCCTATGAAGTGTAACATTTGTGTTTCCGGGTCTTTCCACCATTTTTCCCAGTCATCAGGACTGTGTTCGATGGTGTTGGAAATATAGCCGATAGGTGCGTCGAACCAGACATAGAGGACTTTTCCTTCAGCGCCTTCTATGGGAACCGGAACGCCCCAGTTTAAGTCGCGACTCACGGCGCGGGGCTGCAATCCCATATCCAACCATGATTTACATTGTCCGTAAACATTGGATTTCCATTCTTTATGGTCTTCCAATATCCATTTTTTCAACCATGGTTCGTGCTTGTCCAAAGGTAGATACCAATGTTTGGTTTCTCTCAGCACGGGAACGCTGCCGCTGACGGCCGATTTTGGGTTAATCAAATCAAGCGGGCTTAACGAAGTGCCACAAGCTTCGCATTGGTCGCCATACGCCTTTTCATTTCCACAATGCGGGCATTTTCCGGTGATATACCGGTCGGCTAAGAATTGTCCGGCTTCCTCGTCGTAGTATTGTTCGGATATTTTTTCGATAAACTCGCCTTTGTCGTAGAGCTTCCTGAAAAAACCGGCGGCGGTTTCTTTATGGATAGCAGAAGAAGTGCGGGAGTAGATATCAAATGTAATCCCGAAATCTTCAAACGATTTTTTGATGATATAGTGGTAACGGTCAACAATTTCCTGAGGTGTAAGTCCTTCCGCTTTAGCTTTCAATGCGATAGGAACGCCGTGCTCGTCGGAGCCGCCGATAAATAAAACTTCTTCGCCTTTCAGTCGGAGGTAACGGGCATAAATATCAGCCGGGACATAGACACCGGCAAGATGGCCGATGTGAACAGGTCCGTTGGCATAAGGCAAGGCGGATGTAATCAGTGTTCTTTTGAATGATTTATTCATGTGTACAATTAAAAAGAAAAATTTGACTGCAAAGGTACGATTTATTTGTCTTATCCGGTGAATCAGGGCTATGAGATTTTAAAAAAAGTT
>JAITNQ010000130.1 GCA_031290435.1 Candidatus Symbiothrix sp.
GAGTAAGAAAAATAAAAAAAAATAACTAAATTTGTGCCATAATAATATAGATTTTTTCGAATGAACAAAATATTGCTCGAAGTTTGCGTCGATTCCTTGGAAAATGCGCTGATTGCGCAATTGGCCGGCGCCGACCGCATCGAATTTTGCGCCAACCTGCCTGAAGGAGGAACTACGCCCTCGTTTGCTCAGATCAGGATGGCGCGCGAACGCTTACAAATCGGCCTTCATGTGCTGATCCGTCCCCGTGGCGGAGATTTTCTGTACAATGAACGGGAACGGGAACTTATGCAATCGGATATTCGTTTTTGCGGTGAAACCGGCTGCGACGGCGTCGTTATCGGGATGTTGAATCGGGATGGAACGGTCGATGCGGAACATTGCGCCGAACTGGTTGAAATTGCCCGCTCTTATGGGATGGCTCTCACTTTTCACCGGGCATTCGACCGGAGCGCAGACCTGTTCCGGGCTATGGAAGCGATTATCGACTTGGGCTGCGAACGCATCCTGACGTCGGGAGGTTGTGATACCGCTCCGGAAGGTGCGGAGGTTATCCGGCAACTGATTAAAAAAGCCGATGGACGCATCATCATCATGCCGGGGGCCGGCATCACGCCGGAAAATGCCGACGAATTCATCTGGAAAACAGCATTGACGGAAATGCACGGCACATTCCGGAGCCGGGTCGCAAGCAAGATGCAATACCGGAATCTGCGACTGAGCCATCTGCAAGATGAATACAGCTTGCTGACGACCGATGCGGAAAAAATCGAAACAATATTGAAAATTATCAATAAGTATGAAACATTTGTATAAGCTTATACCAAAGGGGATAAAAAGGGGATTGCGGGTCAAGCCCGCAATGACAGTTCTCTGGGGCTATCTCTGCTTCGCCTTGCTGCTCACCTCCTGCATAGAAAAAGACAAACATTTCCTGAGGGATGAAACTTACCGCAATCAGGTTCACGAGCAGTTTGAAAAACGGAAAACGGAAGCGGCAAACCGCAGTAAAGCTTTGTTTTCGGTTTTTGAAGACGACAAGCTGAACACCGAACAACGCGAAGCCCTCGAATTTCTCTACGCCTATATGCCTTTGTGCGATTTGGCTGACTACGACAGCGAATTTTTCCTGAAACAAATTGATGCTTCTTTCCTCGCACGTGATTATTTTTCATGGGGAAAAAATATTCCCGAAACTATTTTCCGCCATTTTGTACTCGTTTACCGCGTCAACAACGAGTACTTGGATACTGCCCGGATAGCTTTCTTCAATGAATTGAAAGACCGGGTGAAAAATCTTTCCATGTACGATGCGGCTTTGGAGGTAAACCATTGGTGCCACGAAAAAGTGACTTACCGGGGCACCGATTCCCGTACTTCCGCCCCTTTGGCTTTACTACGCACTTCATGGGGGCGTTGCGGCGAAGAATCGACTTTTACGGCCACCGCGCTTCGGGCTGTAGGCATTCCTGCCCGACAGTGTTATACGCCGCGCTGGGTACATACCGATGACAACCACGCTTGGGTGGAGGTATGGATTGATGGGGAATGGCATTACCTCGGCGCCTGCGAACCTGAACCCGAATTAGACATGGCTTGGTTCACCGGCCCCGCCAAACGCGCCATGATGGTGCACACCAATGTTTTTGGATGGTACACCGGGCCGGAAGAGAAAAACTTGGAGATGCCGCTCTACGCCAAAATCAACCTCCTGCAAAATTATGCCGAGACACGGGCCGTCAAAGTGCAGGTCGTAGATGAAAACAATCAGCCTGTAGAAGGCGCTTCCGTTCAATTCAAGGTCTATAATTATGCCGAACTGTATCCCATATCCGTCAATACCACCGGAAAAGACGGAATAACTTCTATCCTTTCCGGAATAGGCGATTTAATGATTTGGGCGCATAAAAACGATAACTACGGCTATAAAAAATCGGAACCCGTAGAGGCAATGACCATCGTGCGTTTAGACCGCAAACCGGGCGCTGTGTATGAAGAATCATTTGTGATGAACGTTCCGTCCGAACAAACGGTGAAAGCAGTCCCGGCAGATAAAATCGCTGCAAATACCCTGCGATTGGCTACCGAAGATTCTATCCGGAACGCCTATATGCATACTTTTATCACGGAAGAACAAGCCCGCCGTTTGGCGGAGCAAAACCAACTGAACCCGGACGAAACATGGAAATACTTGCGTCTTTCGCAAGGCAACCAACAGGAAATCAGCGATTTCATTATCCAGGAAAAAAAGAATCCGCTTCTCTTCCCGTTCTTGGCTACACTGTTCGCCAAAGACTTGCGCGATACGCCCGCTGCGTATTTGAGCGACCACATACAGCGCGACAAGACCCTGCAAATAAAAGAGGGAACCCCAGAAAACCTGCTTGTCCCATACATCCTTTCGCCGCGTATCGAAGCGGAACTGATACAACCTTGGCGACAATACGTTCAACAACAATTCAGCGAAGAAGAAATGGCTGCCGCCCGGAACGGGGTGGGGCGCATTATCGACTACATAAAAAACAATATCCGTATCAACGATGATGAAAACTATTACAATTGCAGAATCACCCCGCGCGGCGTTTCTGAATTGCAGATAGCCGACCGTCTTTCTCGGAATATCTTTTTTGTCGCCATTTGCAGAAGTTTCGGTATCCCGGCCCGCATAGAGCCTGCCACTGCCAAGCCCCAGTATTTTGAAAACGGTCGTTGGACTGATGCCGGTTTCGAACCGGAAGAATCCGCTAATGCCAATCTGCCCAAGGGAAGACTTATTGTCCAAAATATAATAAATAATGTGGTAAAACCGGGATATTATTCGCATTATACCTTAGCTTATTTTAAGGATGGAGATTTCCAAACGCTTGATTTCGAAAACAATCCCGCAGTTGCCAATTTTCCCTATTCTTTGGATTTGGATGAAGGTTATTACCGGCTGATGATAGGCGGCCGCGCCAACGACGGTTCGGTTTCGGTACACACGCAATACTTTGTGCTGAAAGCCGGTAAACCGCAGACCATTCGTGTCCGTTTGCCGGAGCCGGAAGGGAAATTGTTTGTCAAAGGCATCGTGGATATGAATACGATTGTGGAGTTGGAAAATAACACAAAATCGACATTAAAAGAATTGTCTAAAGGAAAAGGACTGACGCTCTGTTTGTTAGACCCCGGAAAAGAACCCTCCAAGCATATTTTGCAGGACTTCCCAGCTGTGAAACAAGCCTTTGATGAATGGGGTGGAGGCCTACTATTGATGGTTCCGGATGACAAAATAAACGGTTTCGATGCTTCGGTCTTCAAGGGTTTGCCGGCAAATGCTGTTTGGGGTATTGACAAGCAACGGAATTTACTGCAAGCCGTAACCGGCGCCTTACAGCTAACCGGGTTCAACGATAACTTTCCGCTCACAATCTATTTGTCCCGCAATGGAGGCGTCTTGTTTTCTGCCGCCGGTTACCGCATTGGAACGGGGGAAGAGGTGCTGGGAGTGATTGGGAAAGAGAATTAATAATTAAAAATTAAAAATTAATAATTAAAAATTAAAAATTAATAATTAAAAAAATAATACACATGACACAGACATTTTTAAAAAACACTAAAGAGTATGAAAATCCCACTCTCCTCTCCCCATGTAAGGAGGGGCCGAGGGAGAGGTCTTTACATATGAAAATTTTCAGTTTAATTGCAATTTATTTGCTTGTTTCTTTAAATACTTTGTTTGCGGATAATAGTCCGCTTTGGTTGCGCTATCCGGCCATCTCTCCCGATGGCTCTCAGGTTGCCTTCAGTTACAAAGGAGACATTTACACGGTTCCGGTTTCGGGTGGGGAAGCCAAACAACTCACGATGCACGTAGGGCATGATTATATGCCTGTCTGGGCGCCTGACGGTAAAAGCATCGCCTTTGCCGGCAATCGCTTCGGGAATTTTGACGTATATCTCATTTCAATCAACGGGGGTACAGCTACGCGTCTGACCACCTTTTCGGGCGCCGAATCGCCTTATGCCTTTACGCCTGACGGGAAATATATTGTTTTCGGCGCCAAAATACAGGCGCCAGCAGTCAGTGCGGCATTTCCTTCGGCTGTGATGAGCGAGTTATACAAGGTGTCCGTTTCCGGAGGTCGTCCGGAACAAATGCTGGCAACGCCTGCCGAAAATATTTTCTTTTCGAAAGATGGAAAAAGTTTTGTCTACCAAGACCGCAAAGGCAATGAAGACCGTTTGCGCAAGCATCACAAATCGTCTGTAACCAGAAATATCTGGAAATACGATTTGACCGCCCAAAAATTTACCGAGTTGATTTCCGATGCGGGAGAAGACAATTATCCCGTATTAAGTCCGGACAATTCAACGGTTTATTTTCTGAGTGAGCGTTCCGGTACCTATAATGTACATGCTTTTCCTTTGGATAATCCTTCGAAAGTGAGCCGGGTAACCGATTTCAAAACACATCCGGTGCGTTTCCTGACGATTGCGGGCAACGAAACGCTTTGTTTCTGGTACGATGGCGAAATTTACACGCAGGCAACCGGTGGAAAACCGAAGAAACTGAATATCCGGATCACGGAAGAAGAAAAAAAGAACGATGTAGAAGAATTAAGTGGCCGTATGGCAAGCGTCCAAACGGTTTCGTCCGATGGAAAACAGGTTGCCTCCGTCATGCGGGGCGAAATTTTCGTTTCTTCGGTCGATTACAAATACACCAAACGAATCACCAATTCTGCGGCACAAGACAATATGCCCTCTTTTTCGGCCAACGGAAAATCCTTGGTTTATGCTTCGGAAAAATCAGGAACATGGAGTTTGTATATCGCCAAAATCAGTCGTCCGGAGGAAACTTATTTCTTCAATGCCACACTCATTGATGATGAACCTTTGTTCAAATCATCCGAAATAGAACGGACACGCCCCAAATATTCTCCCGACGGCAAGGAAATCGCTTTTATCGAAGACCGAAAAAAATTGATGGTTTACAACATCGCTACAAAAGCAGTTCGTCAAATTACCGACGGTTCGGGAAATCCGGAGAGTTCGGGGAATGTAAGTTACGAATGGTCGCCCGACAGTAAATGGTTTACCATTGTCTATTCGCCCAACAAACATGAACCGTATTCGGATATCGGTTTGGTAAGCGCACAAGGCGGTGTAGTTACCAACCTGACGAACAGCGGTTACACCGACGGAAATCCACGTTGGGTATTAAACGGCGACGCCATTCTTTTCCTTTCCGAAAGATACGGAATGCGAAATCATGCATCCTGGGGTTCATTAAACGACGCCATGATTGTTTTTATGAACCAGAAAGCCTATGACAAATTTCGCCTGAGCGAAGACGATTATAAATTGCTGCAGGAAGAGGAAAAAGCCGGAAAGAAAGACACGAAAGAGGATAAAAAAGACAAAAAAGATACCTCGACCAAAGAAGATTCGCTAAAGAAAAACAACAAAGACATTGTTATCGAACTGAGAAATATAGAAGACCGTATCCTGCGCCTTACCCCGAACTCTTCCGAAATGGGTGACGCGGTGTTGACGAACGAAGGCGATAAACTGTACTATCTGGCGACTTTTGAAAAAGATTATGATTTATGGTCAATTAATACCCGCACAAGAGAAACCAAATTGGAAGTGAAAGGGGTCGGTAGAGGTTCGTTGGTTTTGGATAAAGAGGGAAAATCCTTGTTCTTATTGGGCAGAAGTCCGCAAAAAATTACACTTGCCGGAGGTAAAAAAGAGATAATTACAATAGCCGCCCAGATGGATGTAGATTTGGCCGCCGAACGGGAATACATGTTCAATCATGTGTGGACGCAAGAACGCAAACGGTTTTATAACGTAAACCTGCACGGTACGGACTGGAACCTGATGAAGAAAGCATATGCTAAATTTCTGCCGTTTGTCAACAATAACTTTGATTTTGCCGAATTACTCAGTGAACTGTTGGGCGAACTGAACACTTCGCATACGGGAGGACGCTATTCTCCCCAGCCCGTTAATCCGGATGCCATCGCAACCTTAGGCCTTTTGTTTTCATGGAATTACGAGAAAGATGGTCTGTTCGTCGAAGAAGTTCTTGAAAAGGGACCTTTCGATATAGCCGACAGCAAGGTGAAAAAAGGAGATATCGTTGAAGCTATCAATGGTAAGAAAATTCTTGCGGGACAGGATTATTTTCCGCTCCTGAACAAACAAGCCGGTAAACTGACCTTGGTTTCATTCTACAATCCCATAAACAAAGAGCGCTGGGAAGAGGTAATCAAACCTATTTCCTTTGCTGCTCAGACCGATTTACTCTACAAACGCTGGGTAAAACAACGCGAAGCCGATGTAGAAAGGCTGTCCGGCGGACGCTTGGGCTATGTGCATATCCAAAGCATGGGAGATCCGAGTTTCCGTTCTATCTATTCCGATATACTGGGTAAGTTCAACAATAAGGAAGCCATCGTGATAGATACCCGTTTCAATGGAGGCGGCCGGCTACACGAAGACTTGGAAATACTGTTCAGCGGGAAAAAATACTTCACACAGGTTATCCGGGGCGTGGAAAGTTGCGATATGCCGAGCCGCCGTTGGGACAAACCCTCCATCATGATTATCGGCGAAGCCAACTATTCCAATGCCCACGGTTCACCTTGGGTTTACCGCAACATGAATATCGGAAAATTGGTTGGTATGCCCGTTCCGGGAACCATGACCAGCGTTTCATGGGAAACTTTGCAAGACCCAACCTTGGTATTCGGAATCCCGATAGTCGGTTACCGACTCGAAGACGGCAGCTATCTGGAAAACCAACAATTGGAACCGGACTTTAAGATTGCCAATGCACCCGACCGACTGGCTGCCGGACAAGACCAGCAATTGGAAAAAGCGGTTGAAGAAATGTTGAAGCAGTTGCGATAAATTTTACAAACAACAGGATAGTGAGTTACTATCCTGTTGTTTTTTTACACTTCCCCTTCTTGAATCAGGTACTCGGCGATCTGAACGGCATTGAGCGCTGCTCCCTTTTTTATCTGGTCACCCACGCACCAGAACGAAAGTCCGTTCGGATGGGCGATATCTTTCCGGATGCGGCCTACATAAACAGGGTCATGTGACGCAACAAACAATGGCATCGGATAAATTTTTTCCGCCGGATTGTCTTGCACGATAAGTCCTTCTGCTTTTGTAAACGCAGCGGTTGCTTCTTCTACGGAGACAGGCCGTTCGGTTTCTATCCAAACGGCTTCGGAATGTGCCCGCAAGGCTGGTACGCGAACGCAGGTAGCGCTCACATCCACATCGGAATGCATAATTTTTCGCGTTTCATTGTGCATTTTCATTTCTTCTTTGGTATAGCCGTTTTCCAGAAAGACATCAATATGCGGAATCACATTGAACGCCAACTGGTAAGCAAACTTATCCACCGTGGGTTCTTCCTCATTTGCAATTTGTTCGTGTTGCCGGATCAGTTCCGCCATAGCGGCCGCCCCAGCGCCTGAAGCCGATTGGTAAGTCGCAACATGTATCCGTTTGATATGGGAAATAGCTTCCAAAGGCTTTAATGCCACAACCATCTGAATGGTAGAGCAGTTGGGATTGGCTATAATGCCCCGGGGACGGATTTTGGCGTCTGCGGCATTTACTTCCGGCACAACCAAAGGAATATCTTCGTCCATGCGAAAAGCGCTGGAGTTGTCAATCATTACCGCTCCGTATTGCGTGATGGTTTCAGCATATTCTTTGGAGGTTCCTGCACCGGCTGATGTAAAGGCAATGGCTACATCCTTAAAATCATCATTATGCCGCAGTTCTTTGACTGTTATTGATTTGCCTCTAAATTCATAAACACTTCCGGCGCTCCGTGAGGAGCCGAAAAGAAGGATTTCATCCGCGGGGAAATTTCGTTCAGCCAATACACGAAGGAATTCCTGTCCTACTGCGCCGCTTACGCCAACAATTGCTATTTTCATCTTTTTTTTCGTTTTTTGAAAAAATAATCAATATTTTATGATTCTTTGTAAAAAAATACTTACATTTGCACCTGCAATGCGATAGCTTCCTATCGGGCTGCAAAATTAATAAATTTATTAACCAAAACATTTTTTTGTATGAAAAAAATTAGTTTTTTACTGCTGTTTTTATTACCATGTAGTGTTTTTCCCCAATTTGCGGATAATTTCAACGATGGTATCTTTCAAAGTAATCCCTCAAAGACCCGTTCTGTGGAATGGGAGGGCGACGTGGATAAGTTTATGGTAAACGATGCTTTGCAATTGCAATTGAACGCGCCTACTACAGGTTCTCCCGCACAATTGCGAACTCCTTTGGGTCTTTTCGCCAATGCGTATTGGGAATTTTGGCTGAAAATGGATTTTAATCCTACCTCGTCCAATTATGCCAAGGTTTTTTTGAGTAGCGATGAAGAGGATTTGACCGGATCATTAAACGGTCTGTTTGTTCGGGTTGGCCATACCAACAAGAACGTGAGCCTGATACTGTCGCAGGAAGGGAAAAACAACAAAACCCTGATCGAAGGCCTGAGCAAACGTTTGGACCAATCGTCCGTTGCAGTTCAAGTCAAGGCGACATTGAACAAAAACGGCGATTTAGCCTTGTTTTCAAAATTGGAGAATGAATCGGAATACGTGCAGGAAGGGACTTGCCCGGTTTCGGAATCGTTTACAGGTAAAAATTTCGGAGTGGTCTGTTACTTTACTTCTACCCGAAGCAAATCTTTCTATTTCGACGATTTCTTAGTCCGGGAATTGAGGGATGACGAGCAAGGCCCTACTGACCCGCCGGGAGGCGACACCGAGCTTCCGGTGTACGGAGACATAATCTTCAGCGAGATCATGGCCAATCCCGGAGGAAGCGATCCCGAATATGTCGAATTGTACAATGCGAGCGAGAAAATCTTTAACCTGAAAAATTGCTTGTATTACTACGGTGATAATTCCTACAAACTGCCCGAGGAAACAATCCTTCCGAATGACTATTTTGTGTTGACTAAAACAACGGCGGTGAGTGCATTCCCGGAAAATATCAAGGTTGTCGGCGTAACGTCTTTTCCCACGCTGGCCAATACGGGGAAAATCCTTTCGCTGACTACCGAAGCAGGAAATTTGGTTTCATGGTTTGAATATTCCGACCAGATGTATCGCGACAATACAAAGAAAGGCGGCGGTTGGTCTTTGGAATGTATCGACCTGACAAACAAAAGCAATACCGCTTCCAACTGGATAGCCTCCGATGCGGCAGGCGGAACGCCGGGCAGGGAAAATTCCATGAAAAGCAGCAATGCAGATACCGAATTGCCTGAAATTACTGCTGTTCAAGCCATAGAAAACAGCGGATTCCGGTTGACTTTTTCCAAACCCATGGACAGGCAGACGCTATCGGACAAAAATGCATATACCATCAGCAATCCGCAATACGAGATTATCGCTTTGCAAAGCAATTATCCGAAAGGAACGGAATTGGACATCCAATTGTCTTCGTTTCCGCCTCAAGGGGAATTGCTTGACTTAGGATTAGAGGGTGTAAGGGATTTATCCGGATTCGCTCTCGCCAACAAACAAGTATTGCTTGGTTCGGGGCATTCGGCTCTCCCCGGAGAAATTCTGATCAGCGAAATACTGTTCAATCCGCCGACGGGAGGTACGGAATATGTGGAGGTCTACAATCATTCGGACAAGTCGTTCGATTTACGTCTGCTGAGTATCACGAGCCGGAAACCATCGGACGGCTCGTTCAATAAGGCTTACCCTTTGTCAACGGCTCCCTTGCTGCTTCATCCGGAAGATTATTTGGTGATAACGAAAAGCCGGGATTTGGTCTGTTCATTTTTTACCTGTCGATCGGAATCCTTTTTTACCGAATTAAGCGTCATGCCTTCTTTGGCAAATACTTCCGGTTGCGCCGTTTTGCTGAATAATCAAACGGAAGAAATTGTAGATGAATTCGCTTATGACGAAAAAATGCATGCGGAAGGAATCAGCAATAAGAAAGGTATCTCATTAGAGCGTTCCGATTTCAATCGTCCGTCCAACGATCCGGAGAATTGGCATTCGGCTTCGGCCGGCAGTGGCTTCGGTACACCGGGATATGCCAATTCGCAAGACTCCGGTCAGACCGGAATAGATGAAGGCATAACCATTACCTACCCGACGATTGGTTTGGATAGCTATACTATTCATTATCAGTTTAATTCTCCCGGATACCGTTGCCGAGCAATCGTATTCGACTCTTCCGGCAGAAGCGTTAACATCATTGCCAACAACGAATTGCTGGGCGCTGAAGGAAACTTGATCTGGAACGGTCAAGGCAACTCCGGCCGAAAACTAAGCGCCGGTATCTATATCATCTACATGGAAGTATATGATACAAAAGGGAATGTAAAGACATTCCGGAAACCGGCGGTGGTGAAGTGAGAACTAAAAACTAAAAATTAATTAACGAGCAGGAGTTCTTGGGCAATGTAGGCGGCACAACCGGCTATGTAACCAATAAATGCGAGCCATGAAATCTTTTTCAGATACCAGATGAAATCGATTTTCTCCATCCCCATGACGGCAACACCGGCAGCAGACCCTATAATCAAGATGCTGCCGCCTGTTCCGGCGGCATAGGCTAAAAACGCCCAGAAATAATGGTCAATCGGGAAGTTGTACATCCCCATGGCGCCTGCGACCAAAGGCACATTATCCACAATAGAAGAAAGTACACCGATAATAGACGTAATCAGGTAGTATTTTCCAGGTTCATCCATGGGAATATTATCCAAAGAAGCTGAGAGCATGCCTAACTGTCCACAAGTTTGCAAGGCATTGACGGCCATAAGAATTCCGAGGAAAAAGAGGATGCTGGGCGTATCAATTCTGCCCAAGATATTATTGACCGACAAACGGTTCAAATCGCTTTCGGAACGTCTCTTGTGCATAAAACCCGTAATTATCCAGAGAACGCCCAATCCGCCAAGCATACCCAAATAAGGCGGCAGATGGGTGATGGTTTTGAAAACCGGAACAAACAACAATGCGCCGACGCCTAAAAAAAACACCAAGTTCCGTTCGGTTTGCTTCAGTTTGACACGGTAAGTGTTTTGCGCGTCCGCTGCCGGACGATTCACATTGCCTTTCATTGTGAACGAAAGAATCAGTATGGGGACAATCATTGAAACCAAACTGGCTATAAAAGTTGTTGTGATGATATGGGTAGCAGAAACCTTATTGGCAATCCACAGCATGATGGTAGTCACATCTCCGATGGGCGACCATGCGCCTCCGGAATTGGCTGACAGAATAACGACTCCTGCAAAAAGCCAGCGCTCCTTTTTATCTCCTATCAGTTTTCGCAACAGCGCTATCATTACGATGGAAGTTGTCAGGTTATCCAAGGCTGCCGACATGAAGAAAGTGAGGATGCCGATGATCCACAAAAGCGAAGTCTTTTTCGTAGTGCGGATTTTGTCGGTGATAATCCTGAATCCTTCGTGTACGTCTACAATTTCGACAATCGTCATGGCGCCCATCAGGAAGAACAGAATCTCTGCCACTTCTCCCAAATGTTCAACCAAAGAATTATGCGCTTCCGGAAGATAAGAGACGCCAAGTACCCACATAAGGGTTCCCAAAAGAAGGGCTGTCGCCGATTTATTAACGCGTATCGGATGCTCCAGCGCAATGCAAATGTAGCCTATTACAAAGACTACGATCATAAGGTAAAACATAAAAATCAAAATTTTGAATTATAAATGTAAATTAAAATTAAAAAACGGGCACAAATATACGAATAATTTTGGAAATATGCATCTTATTTTTTTTCGGGGG
>JAITNQ010000297.1 GCA_031290435.1 Candidatus Symbiothrix sp.
AAGACTTGCGTTTAAATCGCCACCAATAATAAGTCTGTTTTTTGTATCTCTACCTTCAATTAAGCCCGTCAAGTCTGAAAAGATTCTATGAAGATTGGGTATTGCATAAGTAACATTTAAAATTTTTTCCATCTGCGTCATCTGCGTGCTATTTGTTTGATGTTTCATCGTGCAAAATATTTCCGCAAAAGTACTATTTTTTTTCTAATCCACTTCTAATCGCCTATCGAAACCTATCCCGATATGACGGATACGGCTTGTCGGTGGTAACGGTTATTTTCGAAGATAGCATTGACAACTTTTTTGTGCAACAATATTCTTCGAACAGGATACTTACGATTGAAAAGATATTTTTCGTACCTTTGCAATAAAATATGATATACAAAGCTGAAAAAATAGTACCGTATGCAGCGAATGAAGCGCCCAAAAGCGTTCAGGTTGAACGGATGTTCGATGAAATAGCCGGAAAATACGATTTTTTGAATCATACGCTCTCCTTAGGTATCGACAAACGATGGCGAAAGGAAGGCATATTAACCTTACGTGACTTGTTCCCTCAAAATATATTGGATATTGCAACCGGTACGGGTGATTTGGCATTGGAAGCTTACCGCTTGCTGCATCCGGAAAAAATTGTCGGAATTGATATTTCCGAAAAAATGATGGATGTTGGCAGAGAAAAGATAGCGCAAGTCGGCTTGGCAGGGAAAATAAGTTTTGAATGGCAAAACTGCTCCGGGCTACAAATGAATGACAATATTTTTGATGCGGCGATAATGGCTTTCGGTATCCGTAATTTCGAAAACTTGGACAAGAGTTTGCAGGAAATTCTACGGGTTTTGCGTCCGGGAGGGCGATTGATGTTTCTGGAACTTTCCACACCTGAATATTTCCCGATGAAACAGGGATACAAAATTTATTCCCAACTTATTCCGTTTATCGGACAATGGATTTCCCGCAGTAAAGCAGCTTACCGGTATTTGCCGGAATCAATTGCCGCTTTTCCTCAAAATGCCGACTTGAAGGCCATTATGGAAAAGAATGGGTTTATCGGTACAAAATACAGGAAACTCAGTTTCGGCTTGTGTACGCTTTATTCCGGCGAAAAAGCCGCAAACTGTTCGAGTGTCAGCTTTTCTCCATCGAAGACGGCATAGGAAAAATACTGCAACCAATCGCCGATAATCATCATCCGGCTGTGGTGGCTCAACATCAAATCAAGCATGATATGACGATGGCCGAATAACAGATAATCTGTTTCCGGATGGATCTTGAGGTATTTTTTGGCGTAAAGCACCAAATGTTCTTTTCCTTCCCCGAAGTAAGGCGCCGGATGAGCCAATTCTTTTCGACGGCTGTGTTTAGCCCAATAATGCGCCAGTCCGATTCCCCAGTCCGGATGTATTAAACTGAAAAGTTTCTGACAAATCCGGTTGTGAAATATCCGGCGGATAAGTTTGAAAGAATGGGAATTATCTCCCAGACCATCACCATGCGCCATATAAAAGGTTTTATTGCCGATTTCCGTCACAAGCGGCTTTTTGTGGAGGACAAGCCCGATTTCCTGCGGCAAGTAATCGAATACCCAAATGTCATGGTTGCCGGTGAAGTAATGAATTTCAATCCCATCATCGCTCAGTTCGGCCAATTTCCCCAGAAAGCGAGTATAGCCTTGGGGAACCGTTCGCTTGTATTCGAACCAGAAGTCGAAAATATCGCCTAAGAGATACAAAGCCTTGGCGTCCTCCCTGATTGTATCCAACCAAAGCACAAAACGTTTTTCCCTGATGCGCGTATCCTCAAAAACGGCTGACCCCAGGTGAATATCCGACACAAAATATACTTTGTCCCTTGCCATAGATTTACAGAAATCCCAATTCAAACTTGGCTTCCTCGCTCATCATGTCCCTGTGCCATTCTGGCTCAAAAACGATTTTTACTTCCACATTCTGCACGCCGGTAATTGATTCGACACTCATTTTTACATCTTCGGCGATGAAATCGGCGGCAGGACAAGCGGGAGCCGTCAGGGTCATTGTGACGGTTACATTTTTCGCTTCATCTACATCAACGCCGTAAATCAAGCCCAAGTCATATATATTAACGGGAATTTCCGGGTCATAAACCGTTTTAAGCCGCTTGACTATTTCGTCTTCTAATCCCAATAAATTATTTTCCATATTTGTTAAATTTCTATTGAATAACGGGAACAAATATAAAAAAAATTTACGAATAGTCGGCTAAAATATTGAAAATGGCTACTCCTTATACGGTTTCACCCCTGCATCGTACTTTTTTGTACTAAAAAAATGACCATTTCAATGCTTTACGATTAGCTGCCACAACTTGGTTTTTTCACTGCTGCCGTCGTAGACATGCAGGTAATAGATACCATTAGGTAAATCCGATACGGAAAACATCACTTTCCCGCCACGGCTATCTGTACGCCGAAGGAGTGTGCCGTAACCATCGTAGAGCCGGATGTCGAACATCACATCTTTCGCCCCCGCGCCTTGTAACAGAGCATCATTAGCTGCTGCATTGACATTGATGTAGAATATATCAGATGCCGGATTAGGGTATGGCGGGAATAAAAGATAGGGTGGAGGACAATCCGAACAGGTACTTCCGGTTACGGTGATTGTTTTACTTTTGGAATAGGTGCCACAAGCATTGACCGTTGTGGCGGTAACCGTATAATTTCCATTTTGAGAAAAAGCAATCCGCATCTGATTACCCCCAAAATCACTCAAAGCCACTCCATTGGTTGGAGACACCGACCAACTTACCGTAGCGGGTAAACCGATAGTACTGTAAACATCAGCTGTAACCGATAATAATCTTCCATCCGCAGTAAACGAAGCCGGAAGATCAAAATCAACGATGGGCGCTTTATTCACGACAACATAATTTTCAACAGCTATGGATGTCCCGGTAACCTGCGCACTCACCCAGCCATCCGGACTATTATACGGGAGAGTTCCGGGAGAAATGTTTAGAGAACCGGCAGCTTGGATCGAACCGCTTAAGTTATTCGTAACGATTGCCGTATTTCCGTTTACACTGGATACTGTCAAGTTCGGGCTGCAAGTCCAATTTATCGTATTCCCTTGCGGCAGATTATTGAGGGTAAAGGAGCCGGATGAACCGGGGCAAACGGCGGAAGGGCCGGAGATAAGAAAAATAATTGCTGCTTGAAGTGTTGCTGTATTAGCAATAAAATCCTTCATTCGTTGCCTTTGTAAAGGACTAAAACCAGTCCAACATGTATGTGCTGAATATGCCATATAATTCGCCGGATTAGGGCTGTATGTTTGATTATTTGCGTCTCTTGTAGTAGAACCTCCATTATAAGTACAGCCATTCCAAATATATGGATCAGCAGGAGTATCTGAAATGTAGTCGCCGCAGGTTGTTGAATTGCTTCCATTTACTAATTCAGCACATTGTGAATCATCTCCGCTTTCTGTAACTGTACCATGATGCGTATGATATAATCCCAAACAGTGTCCCATTTCATGAGATATTACCGATGTATTATAAAAATCTCCACGTATAAAAAATGCTGTTGAAGGATTATTTTCCGCATTTCCTGCAACATTATATGTGTTTGTTGATGTTCCCAATACGTAGATATCTATTGCATTAGTGCTTGAATTTGTTGAAAATAAAGCCCCATATTCAGCCGGTGTAAGGTCGTTGTAGAAAGCATCATTATTGATAAAATCATTTGAACTTAATTGAAACTGTATTCCTGTGCCTGCATAATCCGAGTTAAGTTTTGAAATAATAGTACTTACGATACTTGAACTTAAACCGCTTCCACTACTACTTCTTACAATATGGACAAAAACACGTAATGTATAAGTATCTTGTGTCGCTTGTGACGAACGGAGGGCAGGATTAAACAACTAGGCAGGAGGCGC
>JAITNQ010000305.1 GCA_031290435.1 Candidatus Symbiothrix sp.
TAAACGGATAAAACGGACATTACCCCATAATAAGAACCCCTTTCGAAGAATTCCATGATGATGACAATCCAATAATTGCGGGGAAAAGACGCCCTTTTTACTTTGTTTTTATCCGACATAATGGTTGCACTGTCTATTTTGCTACTCGTTCTAACCATTTAACCATAGAGAACATCGCAATCATAGAAACTAAACAGACGGACACAAATACAGTCCATGTGATAGATATTGAAATATTTTTATACATCACTGCACCTAAAAATAGCGAAAAATTACCGACTGCAGTTGCTCCCAGCCAACAACCTTGCATTAATCCCTGAAGGTGAGCAGGGGCGACTTTTGATACAAACGATAATCCAAGTGGAGAAATAAACAATTCTGCAACCGTTAAAATAAAGTAAGTGGCAAATAACAGCCAAGGTGTGACTCTCATATCAAAAGCCAAACCGCCCATTTCCTTAACTTCATTCAAAGTCGGTAATCCAATAGAGCCTAATGCCATTACCACAAAAGCAGTTGCTGCAATACCCATACCAATGCCTATTTTTCTTGGCGTTGAAGGCTCTTTACCTTTCTTTCTCAAAACAGCAAATAATGCCATTATTATAGGGGTAAGAAATACAACAATGAATGGATTGATTGATTGGAAAATCTCTGCTGAAATGTCTAAGCCAAATATTTTTAATTGGGTGTAATCTTTAGCGAACATAGTCAGCGTTAATCCATTTTGATGGAACGAGAACCAAAAGAAAATAACAACAAAGAATACGGCAAACAAAGCCATAAGACGTTGTTTGATTTCTTTGGCGTCTTGTTTGATTTGTTCCTGCGTCATTTTAGGTTTGTCTTCTTTAACAACAGTCTTTTTGTCGGGTAAAATTCTTTTGTATGCAAAGAAAATAATCATTGATATTACCATAGCAATAATTGCAACCGAGAAAGCATAATGAAAACCGGTATTAAAAGCATCCAGATATTTTTCTGCAAATGCAGCCATATCAGGCGTTACGCCACCGGAAACTTGGGTTGCCAACTCTGTGAAACGTCCATTCAATACGTCTGCCGACATTTCTCCATCTATAAAATTATGACAAAGTCCGGGAAGGTCGGAATTGTATGCAAACCCTTGCATTTCTACAAACCAATTACGAACGAAAACGGCTGCAAAAGGAGCAAACATTCCGCCAATATTTATAAACATATAGAAGAGCTGAAAACCTGTATCACGCAGTTTTGAATATTTGTCGTTGTCGTACATTTGTCCTACCAAAGCCTGAAGATTACCTTTAAACAAACCATTGCCGAAAGCAATGACTAAAAGGGCTGCCATTGCAATCCCTTTAGTTGTAATTAAGGTAGGCATCGCCAAAAACAAATAACCTAAACTCATAACAATAAGACCGGCAAGAATAGTCCCCTTGTAGTTCTTTGTCCAATCGGCAATCAATCCACCTACTAATGCAAGAATGTAAATCGCTCCATAAAATATGGAATACATGCTTCCTGCCTCTGTTTCCGACATTCCAAATTTTGACATCAGGAATAAAGTCAAAATAGCCATCATTGTGTAGAAACCAAAACGTTCTCCCATATTGGAAAGAGCCGCTCCTATTAAACCTTTCGGATGATCTTTAAACATATAATTTTTGTTTTTAAATAATATTGAATTTATTGAGTTTATTGAAGATTTTTTTCCAATTGTTGTTTCCGCAACAGAGCTTCCAAGAAATAGTAATCGGCATAAACGATCGGCACATCTACTTCCGAATTAGTCCTTTTATCACCTACACTGTGCGACAGGATAAATCCGCCATCGCCTTCCGCTTTCGCCCGGTAATTTTTGTTCAGGCTTTCCAGAATTGTATCCGCCCATTTTTTGTACTGCTCCGCTTTGGCGGGATTGTAGTGATACAATTCGTACAAAGCCGAGGCGACAACGGTTGCTGCCGAAACATCTCGGGGTTCATCGGGAATATTGGGCGCATTGTAGTCCCAATAAGGAATCAGGTCGGCCGGCAGATTGGGGTGATTGAAGATAAAAGCGATAATGTCTTCCGCTTTTTGTAAATAAACCGGATTTTTCGTTTCCCGGTAACAAACGGTAAAACCGTAAGCGCCCCAAGCCTGTCCCCGCGCCCAGGCCGATTCATCGGCATAGCCCTGGTGGGTGCATCTCAGATTCATAGCTCCTGTAATCGTGTCGTAATCCACTACATGATACGAACTGTTATCCGTCCGGAAATGGTTGGCCAGCGTTTTGTCGGCATGGCTTACGGCCGCTTTGTAAAAAGCGCTGTCGCCACTCTCTTTCCCGGCCCAGAACAATAGTTCGAGATTCATCATATTGTCGATAATTACCGGATACTGCCATCTGTCTTTGTTGAAATCCCAGGAGCGGATCAATCCCATCTGCGGATTGTATCTGGTCATCAGCGATTGGGCCGAATGTAGCAGGATTTCCTTGTATTTTTCATTGCCGGTCAGGCGAAGCGCATTCCCATAACTGCAAAACATTCTGAATCCGATGTCGTGGTCTCCTTTATAGTATTGTAAGGTTTCCAAATAATCGGTGTACTTTTCAGCGACTGCTTTCCATTCCGGCGCTGAGGTGTACTCGTACAAGTACCAAAGTTCTCCCGGAAAAAATCCGCTGATCCAGTCTCCGACCGGAACCAATTGAATACGCCCATCGGCATTAACGGTTCTCGGAATCACGCTCTTGGGATCCGTTGTTTCTTTCGCCTTTTCAATGCTGCTGAGTGCATACCCAATCTGGCTTTCGGCAAAATCAAAACCCGATTTGACCAAGACATCCTGCCTTGTTTTCTGTGCAGTACATGCACAAAATAGAAGTAAAAAAATAAATACGATATTGAATTTCTTCATGTGAAAATATGTTTGTGATAATTATGTGTGAAACATTAGTTAATCATAATATTTAGTCAGTTCAATATCAAATCGTCCTTGCGTTAAATACGCAATTGAGTCTACATTGTTATTGAGTCTGGTTTTACAGGAAAACGTGCCGCTTACAATATTGTTTATTGTATCAAATTTTGTAAAGTAAATTTCCCCTATAGGTGCATTATTAACTTCATAGAATAAATTTTTCAATGTATTTCTATATTTGGCCCTATCTATGGACACTACATTTTCTGTTTCAGGATAAAAACCGTCAAAACTAATAAGGCCGCTTTTTCCATATGCTGAAATTTTCAAATAGTTAGCGCTTACCAAATATTCCGCTATTAAATAGGGTTGCCCAAAAAATGCATACCCTCTTTGGGCAACGAACAGTTCCCCATTCACATAGCACCCGAAGGTATGTTCGCCGGTCTGTGTTTCCGGCGGCAGTTCCGTAAATAGCTCCTCTTTGCAGGAATAGCAGGTAGAGAGTGTGATCAGCAACAGGAATCCGAATATTTTCATTACAAATATATTTGTATATAAATATGAGTTTGCAAAATTAGGAAAAAAATGTTATACTTTACAATTATTTGATTAAATTTGTACTCTGATTATTGCCATGCAGTTAAAAATTTTCATTATTGTGAAGCGGATTTTATGCCTGCTTCTGTTTGTTTCTTTATTTTTTCCGGCATTGGGACAAATAGCCGGAGAAGAATCGGACGCTACGCGGATGGCGTTTGAACGACTTGAGATTCAGCTTGCAGCTTTTCCTCAGGAGAAAATTTATCTACAAATCGATAAACCTTGTTATATAATCGGAGAAAAAATTTTTTTCCGTATTTTTTTGCTGAATGCATTAAATAACAAAGAAATAAGTATAAGTCGTTATGTTTATGTCGAACTGATCAATCCGGCAGGCAAAGTCGTACAACGGCTTCAGATACGTCCCCAAGAAAAAATGTTTTACGGCGCTTTGGTTTTGCCCGACGATTTACCTCAGGGAAATTACAACCTCAGAGCTTATACCCGTTTTATGGAAAACCAAGCTGAAACGGCTTTTTATTCCCGTCCGGTTTTTATTGCAGACCCCAATGCCGCAAAGATAGAAACAGAAACCGGTCTTCCTGTCCCGTATCCGGGCGATGAGATTGAACTCAGTTTTTATCCCGAAGGAGGAAATATGATTGCGGGACTCCCTGTAAAAGTCGCTTTCAAAGCGCTTGTTTCCGATGGAAACGCAGCCGACATAACAGGAGAAATCTTCAATTCGAACGGTGAATACGTACTCAACTTCTCGACTTTCCACGAGGGTATGGGTTATTTCAACATGATTCCTTTGGCCGGAGAACATTATTACGCCGTCTGTAATTACAAAGGTAAATCGTTTCGTTTCGATTTGCCCGAGGCAAAAACAAATACATACGCTTTGCAAGCATCCTGGTTGCAGGAACGTTTATTGATTGCCGTCAATAGGCCCGATAGTTTTCCCGCCCGGAAACTGTATCTGCTTATTCATTGCAACGGTTTTACGGTCTATTTCGACGAATGGGATTTTTCCAAAAATCTTATTCACTTGAATAAGAAAAATTTGCTTTCCGGTGTATACCATATTTTGCTGTTAACGGAAAACTTTAACGCACTTAGCGAACGCCTGTTTTTTATCTGTAACGACGACCGGATGGAAATTGATGTCATAACCTCAAAAAAAGATTATCACAAAAGGGAATATGTAAAAATGGATTTCCGGCTGAAACCGACAGGCGCAGATTCTATTTCGGGTAACTTCTCCGTTTCGATAACGGACGACAATGATGTGACGCCCGATACGACAAATCATATCCGGTCTGAGATATTGTTGACTTCCGAACTTCGGGGCAGGGTCAATAATCCGGCTTGGTACTTCCGTAAAGGAGACAAAAAAACCGAATATACCGCCGATTTGCTGATGCTGGTTCAGGGCTGGAACAGATACGACATCCCGGAAATCATGCAGGGCAATTTTCAGATTCCCAAGATAGATTACGAAATATCGCAGTCCTTTACGGGTATCGTGAAGGGCGGTTTGCTCTCTAAACCCTATAAAAATGCCAATATAACGATTTTAGCTCCTTCTACCGGTTTCTTCTCAACGACCGAGACCAATGAAGAAGGCCGTTTTCGTTTCGATGGATTTGAATTTCCGGACAGTACGGCATACCTGATACAAGCATTGACAAGGAAAGGTGCAGACAGAGTGGAACTATCTGTAGATGAGATTGCTTATCCTGCCGTCACGCTACCTGCCTGTTTTCCGAAGAAAACAGATACAGACCCTGAGTTGAGGGAATATATTGCCAAAGCCTATAAGAAATACATCTTTGAAAATGGTGAGCGGATTATAAATCTACAGGAAGTGACAATAAAAGGTACTGCAAAGAAATCACCGGGGGTGAGCAATACTTACGGAACCATGCCGGACTATTCCATTACCGAAGAAGACTTGGAAAAACATCCGACCACTACCTTGGAAAGTTTGTTAAGCAAACTTCCCGGCGTAGTGGTTGCAGGTAATGATGTCCGGATTTCTCGTTTTGGGGGAGGAGGAAGTCCCTTGTTTGTGGTCGACGGTATGCGCATTGATACTTTCGACGATTTGAAAAGTTTTGTTGTCGTATCCGACATAGCCCAGGTCGACTTGATTAAAAATGGGGCAGGTTTAACTATTTATGGCTCCGGATCCGCAAACGGAGTAATTGAAATAATGATGAAACGGGGAAATAATTTTCAATCGGTAAAAAAGTTCAATCTATCAGCTATCACCCCCTTAGGCTATCAGTTGCCGGTCGCGTTTTATTCTCCGAAATACGATACGAAGGAGGCTGTAAATGACAGCAATCCGGATTTGCGGACTACCATTTACTGGAAACCGGATGTTGTCGTTGATTCGAACGGTCAGGCTTTCATAGATTTTTACACAGCTGATACCCCTTCTACTTATTCTATTGTTGTAGAAGGGGTAAGCTCGGATGGAAGACTTATTTATTACCGGGGAAAATCCTTGATGAATGTAAAACCATAAATCCGCAAAGGAAAAAGAAACGCTGTGTATCTCTTGTTTTCTCTGTGTAAAAATATATTTTCCTCAGCAACAATCACCTCCGAATTTAAACCTCAAAATAAGTAATTTTTTTTTCAAATTATTTGGAAGCTATTATAATTTGCATTACCTTTGTATCCGCTTTCCGGTTTTTCCGGCAACGGAAACGGGAAAAAGCAAACGGTCTTTGAAAGATTTCCATTATTACGTAGTACAAGCCAAAAAGTCTGGGTATCCCCCCTGAGTGAAGACGAGGGGAAGGGATACAGAAGCAGGCAAAATTTTGGGTAAAAAAGATAAAACAACCTGTCAAGACTTTGGGGAATAGCAACTATTTTCCGGGTAAAATAAAGAAGAGCGGAGCCGAACAAAAGGAATTAAAAAAAAACAAACTGACAAAGAAGAGTTTGATCCTGGCTCAGGATGAACGCTAGCGATAGGCTTAACACATGCAAGTCGAGGGGCAGCA
>JAITNQ010000018.1 GCA_031290435.1 Candidatus Symbiothrix sp.
TGAATTTGAACAGCTACATAGCGCCCATGCAATCGTTTATCGTTGAAAAATCCGATGCAAGCGCTCCTGCAACTTTGGCTTTCGATTTGGCTGCTATTGGCGCTACCGGTGTTAGTACAAGATTGCGGTCTGCCGCTACTTCGGTTGACAATTTGGCTATTGTAGCTTCGACCGCTCAGGCTGGCGTCCGTACCGTGATTGTTTCCCGTCAGGAAGGCAGCAACAGTTTCGGCCCGGCCGATTCCCGCAAACTCTTCGACGAAATCAACAGTATCCCTGAAGTCTATACACTCAAACCGAGGGCAAATAATGAACCGATAGCTACCGCTGTCAACATCTTGGGCGAAATCACCGGGGAAACGCTTGTTCCCTTGGCAATCGCTACGACCCATAAAGGTGAAATTAACTTTGCCTTTAGCGGTATGGATACCTACGATGCACGTATCTTCCTCTTGGATACCGAAACAAACAGGGAAATCGAACTGACGGACAAGGAACAATATGCATACAAGTTCGATTATGTACCGGAACAGTCCGGTGGAAAGACAATTGCTAACGAAAGCCGCTTCTTTATCCGCTTGCATAAAGTTTCTACCGGCGTCGAAACGATTGCAGCAGAAGCTGTCCGGGTATACGCCTCCCGTCCCGGAACCTTGCAAGTAGTATCGACGCATCCTTTGCACCAAGTGATCGTGTATAACCTGCAAGGCGCAAAGGTTTATGATGCAGAGGTTCGGACGAATACACACAGGATTGATGGTCTTGTTGGCGGCGTTTATATTGTGAAGGTGGTAAGCGGCAATGTGGTGACGACGGAGAAGGTGATTGTTAGGAATGAATGATTTCCTCACCCCACACTCCCCTCTCCATTTTGGAGAGGGGAGTGTGGGGTGAGGAAATGATGAATCCCCAGACTTTCCAAGTTTTAAAAACTTGGAAAGTCTGGAAAGGTCATTCTTCATTATTCATTCTTCATTGTTCATTGTGCATTAATGGGAGGAGCCGGGGTGAGGAAAATAGCCATAAGTTTTAGCGAATAAAAAATTTTATGTACTTTTGTTGTTTCATTTACAGCAAATTTATAATTTTCAATTCGGGATACAATGAAGGAAAGTGAAATGATTTTCGGCGTCCGTGCCGTGACAGAAGCCGTAAAGGCCGGAAAAGAAGTTGACAAAATATTGATGCGTAGGGATTTACAAACAGATTTATCCCACGAACTTTTCAACATCGTCAAGGATACCCACATTCCTATCCAGCGGGTTCCGCAAGAGAAATTAGATCGGTTGACCCGCAAGAATCACCAAGGGGTCATCGCGTTTATTTCTGCGGTAACTTACCAGCGTTTGGAGGATATTGTTCCGTTCTTGTATGAAGCGGGTAAAACACCGCTCATCGTCTTGTTGGACGGAGTGACTGATGTCCGCAATTTCGGCGCTATCGCCCGCAGTTGCGAGTGTGCCGGCGCAGACGCCATCGTCATTCCTTCACACAACAGCGTATCGGTCAATGCAGATGCGGTAAAAACCTCTGCCGGAGCGCTATTGACTTTACCGGTATGCAAAGAGACGAGTATTACCGAGGCTATCCGTTTCCTTAAAAACTGCGGCTATAAAGTCGTAGCAGCTACCGAAAAATCAGAAATCAACTATACGGCAACCGACTATACGAATCCTGTCGCCTTGGTATTGGGCAGTGAAGACCGGGGTATTTCCACGGATAACCTTCGTATATGCGATGAAATGGTGAAAATCCCGGTGTTGGGAACAATCGGTTCACTGAATGTCTCGGCCGCCGCCGCCGTACTGATGTATGAGGTGGTGAGGCAAAGAGTTCATAATTTATAATTCATAATTTATAATTAAAAAAGTATGAAACAATCCATATCAACAAAAAATGCTCCGGCAGCTATCGGCCCTTATTCACAGGCTATTAAAGCCGGGGATTTCGTATTTTTGTCCGGACAATTGGGGATCAATCCCGAAACGGGCGAGTTCGTTTCCACTGCTGTAGCGGAACAAACCGAACAGGTTTTCAAAAATATCCGGGCTGTTCTGGCAGAAGCAGGACTAAGTCTTGAGCAAGTAGTCAAAACAACGGTTTTCTTAGCCGACATAGGGGATTTTGCTACCGTGAACGAGGTCTATGCCGGGCACTTTACAGCGCCCTATCCTGCCCGCTCGGCTTTTGCGGTGAAAACTTTGCCGAAAAACGCCTTGGTCGAAATAGAAGTGATCGCCTGCAATACTGAAAGTTTCAGTGCTTAGTCTTCCTGCACCCACCGGCTCAGCGTCCGATCTGTAGCATTAAATTCCGCACCTATTTTTACTATTTTCCGTGTGCCCGCCGTGAACGGAATCAGGTAACCTTTTTCGTCTATCTGTTTCAAAGCATCTTCCGCAGTTGCATTTCCGGCAAGTTTGAACTCAAATACATAGACCGTGTCGGCAGTAATGACTATGGCATCGGCGCGACCGGCAGCGCTACGTTGTTCCGCTTCCACAAATTGCCCCATGAGTTTGAATACCAAGTAAAATACGGTTTGGTAATGCCGTTCCGTCTTGTCGTTCAATTCGTAGGGGATACCGGCAAAGAAAGCGCGGAGGCGGGTCATAAAGCCGTCCACATTACCGGCTAACAAGTCTCTCACAAATTTTCCTACGGAAAAATCGCCGTTCATATTGCGCGGCGCATAAGCAGGCAATAGTTCGTATAGAAAACCATATTCCACTTCTCCGTTAGGGAAACCCAGTATGTATTCGTCACATAGCCGGTCATAGTCTTTTATGGTGAGGTAACCGCTCTGGTAAAGGATGGGGACGGGATTGTCGTCGTCCATCCGGTAATCGTCTATGGAACGGGCGTCTATCGTAACATTGCTTTCGAGATTCCGTATATCGAAATCTTCCCGTTTCAGCAGGTTGACCAAGAAGGTAGGCGTACCCGTCTTGAACCAGTAATCACGGAAATCCATACTCGCAAAGGTGTTCAATACACTGAACGGATTGTACATGCCTTCGCTATCCTTAGAAAAATGATAGCCATCGTACCGCTTCTTCATTTCAGCCAAGGTTTCTTCATAAGTCATTTTTCTTTTTGCAGCTAAGACATGAAGCTCCGGTTCGAAAACAGCAAGCAATTCCGATTCGGAGATCCCGCAAATAGCGGCGTAGTCATTCTCCAAACTGATGTCTCTTAGGTGATTCAAATCACTGAAGACGCTTACTTTTGAAAACTTGGTAACGCCCGTGAGCATTACAAATCGCAGGTAAGCATCGGAGCTTTTCAATACGCCATAGAATCCTTTCAAGGTTTCGCGTATCGCATCATGCAGTTCCCGTTTCTCCATTGTGTTTATCAAAGGCTTGTCGTATTCGTCAATCAGCACAACTACCTTTCTTCCTGTCTGTTCGGATGCACGGCGAATAAGGCCTGCAAAACGGGCGGAGGGTGTTTCCTCTGTAATATCTTTTCCCCAACGGTTTTCCAAGGGTTTCAGGTTGGTATTGAACGCCGATTCGAGAGATAGCAAATTGATATAACCCTCCACATTCATGTCAAGGTAAAGCACCGGATATTCCGTCCAATCTTTTTCCAATTCCGAAATGGCAAGCTCTTCAAAAAGTTCCTTTTTACCCAGAAAATACGCTTTCAGGGTAGAGAGCAGCAAACTTTTCCCGAAACGCCGTGGACGACCCAGGAAATAGGGCCTCCCTTCGTTTACCAAACGATAGATGTAAGCGGTTTTATCCACATACATAAAGCCTTCTGTACGAAGACTTTCAAAATCCTGTATGCCAACAGGCAGTTTTCTGTTGAATACCATAATATTGTGGGTTGATTTAGTTGAACCTGATTACAAAGATACGTTTTTTTATGGAAAAATAGCGATTATAATTTTGGAAGTATCATTTATTATGTATAACTTTGCAAGATAAGCGAGATCAAACCGAAGTAATAATAAATCGGTTCAAGAAAGCCCCGGTTTGTTGTTAATACAAAATTTATGGACGAATTTCTTCAACAACTCAATGAAAGCCAACGAGAGGCCGTCATCTACAATGAAGGCCCCAGTTTAGTCATCGCCGGAGCCGGTTCAGGTAAAACCCGTGTGCTGACTTATAAAATCGCTTACTTGTTGAAGCAAGGCATTTCCCCATACACGATTTTAGCCCTGACTTTCACGAACAAAGCCGCCCGGGAGATGAAATCCCGGATTGCTCAAATCGTGGATGAAAATATCGCTCGCCGCCTTTGGATGGGTACTTTTCACGCTATCTTTTCGAGGATACTGCGAAAAGAAGCCGATAAATTCGGCTATCGTTCGGACTTTACCGTCTACGATGCCCAGGATTCCAAAAACCTGATTAAAGCGATAATCAAGGAAAAAGCATTGGACGATAAAATCTACAAACCGGCAAGTATCCAAGCCCGTATCTCTAAAGCGAAAAACGCTTTGATTACCCCCGAAAAATACGCTCACGACAGAGAAATGATTAATTCGGACAACTTCCTCAAGCGGGAGAGAACCTGCGAAATTTATGCGACCTACTGGAACCGTTGCAGGACTTCCGGCGTGATGGATTTTGACGATTTGCTGCTGCATACCTACATGCTGTTCAACCAAAACCCAGAAGTTATCGAACATTACCGCACCCAATTCAGGTTTATCCTCGTCGATGAGTACCAAGATACCAATTCGGTGCAGCACGAAATTGTCCGGCAATTGGCGGCCGAACACCATCGGGTCTGCGTGGTAGGCGATGACGCCCAGAGCATTTATTCTTTCAGGGGCGCCAATATCGGGAATATCCTGAATTTCAGAAGCACTTACCCCGAATGTAAGTTGTTCAAATTAGAACAGAACTACCGTTCGACCCAAAATATTGTCAACGCAGCTAATTCCCTGATTGAGAAAAATACGGAACAAATTCCCAAAACAGTTTTCTCGGAAAAAGAAGCCGGTGAAAAAATCCGCATAATCAGCGCCTATTCCGATTACGAAGAAGGATATAACGTCGCGAGCCGGATTGCCGAAATGCGGATGCTCCACCAATACGAATACAAGGATTTTGCTATCCTGTACCGCACCAATGCGCAAAGCCGTATTTTCGAAGAGGCCCTGCGGAAAATAAATATCCCCTATCGTATCTACGGAGGCTTGTCTTTTTATCAACGGAAAGAAATAAAGGATGTAATTGCTTATATGCGTCTGATAACCAACCCTAATGATGAAGAAGCCTTCAAACGCATCATCAATTATCCGGCACGGGGAATCGGCGACACGACATTGAACAAAATCATCTCTACAGCAGGATTGCACGACGTCAGTCTCTGGGAAATAATTTCCAAACCATTGGAGTACAACCTGAATATAAATGCCGGAACGGCTAAGAAATTGGATGGATTCCAAATCCTGATACGCAAGTTCATGGAGGCGAATGTAACACAAAACGCCTATGAAGTCGGCGGTGAAATTATCCGTGAATCCGGTTTGTCCGCAGAACTTTATACCGACCGCACACCGGAAGGCCTGAGCCGTGTTCAAAACGTAGAGGAATTGAACAACAGCCTTTACGAATTTGTATCTTCCCGTTTGGAAACAGACCGGCAAGACGTGAAACTGAGCGACTTCTTAGCGGAAATTTCGCTGATGACCGACCAAGATACAGACAAAGACGAAAATGCCAGCCGGGTGACCATGATGACTATCCATTCTTCCAAAGGATTGGAATTCAGGAATGTATTCGTAGTCGGACTGGAGGAAAACCTGTTTCCCTCCGAACTGAGTCATAACAATCCCAAGGAAATAGAAGAAGAACGGCGTTTGTTTTATGTAGCCATCACCCGCGCCGAAGAAAATGCAATTTTAACGTATGCCAAAAACCGTTTCCGGAACGGAGAATCTCAGTCCTATCGTCCCAGCCGATTTCTGAAAGATATAGACAAAAAATATTTGCAACCGTCTGGAGATATGGGTTTTGAAACCCGTGATTTGCGAACATCCGTCTCGGAAACGATGAACCGACCGCGTAATACGCAAATGCCGGTAGACAAAACGCCCGAACCTGTTTTGTACACCAATCCGAGAAAATTATCGCGGGTAGAAGCCGAAGCAAACCATACGGTCAGCCGTCAAAGCATCGGCAACTTGTCTGTCGGAAACAGCATCCGTCACGAACGCTTCGGACAAGGAAAAATCATTGAACTGACCGGAGAAAACGAAAACGCCAAAGCAAGCGTTGAATTTGACAGCTTCGGTAGAAAACAGTTGCTCCTGAAGTTCGCTAAATTCGAAAAAATAGAATAGATATGCATGAAGAAATCAAAAACTACTACCACTCCCGAATCTCCCAAACGCAAAAGGCGATTATGGCTGCGAAAAAGTATATTTATTCTTTAGGAACCATTCGCCTACTTATTGTAATTTGTACAATAAGTATGATATGTGTATTCAGTTCTCAATTAATTGTGCAAATAAGCGCCGGAGTAATCGGTCTTTCCGCATTTTTGTACTTTCTGATGCACTACAACCGGCAACAAAAGAAGAAAAATTATTTGGAGATTTCCCTTGCATGCGATGAGAACGAATTGAAAGCTTTTGATTATGATTTCAGCGCTTTTGATGGAGCACAAGAAAGAATAAAAATGGCACATCCATTCGGATTGGACTTGGATATTTTTGGAGATAACTCCTTGTTTCAGGCTGTCAATCGTACTTGTACCGTATATGGGAAACAAGTTTTAGCCGATTGGTTCGAAAAGCCTTTACAAGAAGCGGACGAAATAAGCATGCGTCAGGAAAGCATCCGGGAATTGCGTGAAAAGCCTGAATTTATGCATCATTTCCGTGTAATGGGATTAACGCATCAAGGTGGTGATTCCATCCTGAAAGAGATAGAAGATTTTATTGCACATCCGGCTTACATCCGGTCAATACATAGCTGGAAATATTTGCAGTGGATTTTCCCTTTTGTTTCGTTGACTGTTGTTGTACTTGCCTTTACCGGACTGATTTCTTCTTTTGTGATGGTCATCTGTTATTTAATCTTGTTGGGTATCAGCGAGAGTCAGGCAAAAAAAATCAACCGTTTACAGCAATGGATAGGAAAAAAATCGCAAGTATTTATTTCCTATTCCCGGCTTATTGCCGCTGTTGAGCAAGAAAAAGTCGTGTCGCCTTTACTCTGTAAGCTCCAAGCGTGTTTCACAAAAGAGAAGAAAGCAGCATCTGTCCTTATACGTCAATTGGCTATGCTGAGCGGCGAATTAGACCAACGTTCCAACCTGATGGTTCATTTGTTGTTTAATCCTTTATTATTATGGGATATACGAAAAGCGATACAAGTTGAACAATGGAAAATGACTTATGGAAAATCATTGGATAATTGGATAAAATCCTTGGGTGAATATGATGCGTTTTGCGTTTTGGGAACATTCGCTTTTAATCATCCGGAATATATTTACCCCAGTCTCAACAAGGCGTATTTTGAACTGGAAATCAAAGGTTTAGGACATCCTTTAATACACAGGGATACTTGTGTCAAGAATGATGTCAGCATTGCCAAGCAACCGTATTTTCTGATTATTACCGGTGCGAATATGGCAGGAAAAAGTACTTATCTTCGTACAATTGGCGTTAATTTCGTATTGGCATGTATCGGCGCTCCGGTCTGGGCCGATTCTATGCGATTCAGCCCTTCCGGTTTAATTACCAGCCTGCGAACTTCCGATTCTTTGAATGACCATGAGTCCTACTTTTTCGCAGAACTCAAACGGTTGAAAATGATAATTGATAAACTGCAAGCAGGTGAAAAACTATTCATTATTTTGGATGAAATACTAAAGGGAACCAATTCTGTTGACAAGCAAAAAGGTTCACTTGCCTTGGTTCAACAATTCGTCCGCTTGCAGTCCTGCGGAATCATCGCTACCCATGATTTACACTTGGGCAGCTTGGAGAAAGCATTCCCGGAAAACATCCGCAACTACCGTTTCGAAGCCGACATAAAAGAAAATGAGTTACACTTCTCCTACCAATTGAGGGAAGGAGTCGCCCAAAACATGAATGCCACTTTTCTCATGAAGAAAATGGGCATCACGGTTTAAAAATGCCAATTATTGCTTGTATTGGGGTTTTGTGTCGGGGTAGTCGTACTATTTCCGGCGCCCCAGATGGCATCGTAATATTCTTTTGCTTCGGGTAGTTCTTTCCTGATTTCTTCGACTCTGGTTTTATCCGAAGGGTGCGTACTCAAAAACTCAGGAATAGCGCTTCCTTGCTGCGCCATTCTCTCCCAGAAAGGGATAGCCACATCAGGATTATATCCGGCAATAGACATGAAAATCAAACCCAAGTGGTCGGCTTCCGATTCCTGTTTCCGGTTGAACGGAAGCATTACGCCATATTGGGCGCCTAAGCCGTAAACAGTTTGTCCGACGGTTTTTACGGTAGATGATGCTTTTCCCAGCAAAGCGTCAACTGCTGTAGCTCCATATTGTGCAGCCATTTGTTGTGACATCCTTTCGTTGGCATGTTTGGCCAAAGCATGCGCTACTTCATGTCCGAGCACAACGGATAAGCCGGATTCATCTTGCGTAACAGGGAGAATTCCGGTATACACTACTATTTTCCCGCCCGGCATACAAAAAGCGTTCACTTGTGGGTCATCCACCAAATTGAATTCCCATGCATAATCTTTCAATAGGGTTTCAGCTCCTACGTATTTGTAATAAGCCTCAACAGCATCAGCAATTTTACCTCCTACTTTCTCTACCAAAGCAATCGCTGTTTTATCGGTCGACTTTTTAGCCGTTTTGATAAAATCATTATACTCTTGTAGACTCAAGGTCAAAACTTCTTCATCAGAAACCAAGTTCAATTGCTGACGGCCTGTAATAGGAACGCTGCTACATGCGTAAAAACCCAAAACAAAAATAATAGCTGTGCTAAAAAATAAAACAATCCGCTTCATAGTAATCTTTTTTAAAATTTTTACAAAAATAACATATTTTTATCTGATAACAATCGAATTTGTGATAGTTTTTTTAGATTCTTTACTGTATAATCTGTTTGATTGCGCCTGTATTCGGATAAAAATACACTTTGACAGGCGCTTTTTTATCATCAAACAAAGAGGTGGCCAGAATCCGGTTCGATCCGAATTGGGCAATCTGAAACGTGTTATTGTATAGGAGATTAACTCCGTAAAAAATTTCTACGGAAGCTTTTCCCGGTATTTTATACACAATGCTTTGCGGTTCTTTGGCCTTCCGTTTCGGGTCGATGACTTCTTCTTCCTTGAGCGATTCGATACTTTTGACATTGATGTAGACCGGGCTTCCGCTCAAATCATCGGCATTGACCAAACCTGTGTATTTTGAAAAGCGGAAAAGCACTTCCTTGTCAATATCCGCCAGCGGCTCAACTTCAAATCCCGAATCAAGGGATTCCTTCTGAGATGTTCCTGTAAATAATTCCACCAAAGTTTTTTCCTGAGTTTCCAAATTAGCAAGGACTATTTTTATGCCTTCACCGTCTCTCGGTACATTTTCTGCTTCACCTGTCAGAATATCGTTGCGGCTTTCCCGTATTTTATAAATTTGCTTGGCAGCTACTTCTGCCATTTTATTGACAGAACCGGCGCGTAGATATTCCTCTGTATAAACCGATTGATGGTTAACGGGCTGAGAAGCGGAGGCAGAATGGGTTCCGGAAGCGGCGTGAGTTACCGGTTCGGCTATATAGTCGGCATTAATGGTGCAAATCAGACCGTTTTCCGTAAGATAGACAAAAGGAGAAGTCGTTTTTGTCTTAAATTCTACCAGATATGATTCGTTTTTGTCAGGGATACCGAAACTTTCAACGGAAATTTTGTCTAAAGTATAATAAACTTTGTCTTCCGCGATTACAGCATCTTCTCCAAGACCCAAATACCTTTCCGCATACTTGGCAAAAGGACCGGCTTTTTGGGTAATTTTACTGTAATCGACCTTGATCGACAGTACAGTTTTGGGAAGAAAATATTGCACTCCGTAATCTGTACTTTTGGTGGCGCTCATCTTGACTACTTTGGTCTGAGCGTTCGATTGAAAAACAGAGAAAATAATGAAACCAAATAACAATAATTTTTCCATGCGTATATAATTTGTTTGGCTACAAAAGTAGGTTTTTTTTTCGGTTCAAACAAATCTAATAGTGAAAGACAGTCGCATAAGCCTTGGTAGCACCCTTATACGATCCGGTTTCGGCGAAATTGCAATCAATAACTTCCCATTTGTCGG
This sequence comes from Candidatus Symbiothrix sp., assembly GCA_031290435.1. Classification (GTDB taxonomy): domain Bacteria; phylum Bacteroidota; class Bacteroidia; order Bacteroidales; family Azobacteroidaceae; genus Azobacteroides. Next base: position 10,285 of record JAITNQ010000018.1, read on the forward strand.
AACTTGCCGGGACTTTCGCGCGCACCTGAATGTTTGTTTGCGCTTGCACCGGATCGGCAACATGTATGCTGTAGCCGGTTTCCCCCGGTTTGACGAGCAAAATACAAGCACGGTCCGCCTGTAGAGATATTTCGTTGCAGGTGAAAGTCGCCGCTTTGTAAAAGATCACACCTAAAATGCCAAGCGTCTTGTGACGAACCACTTGCATGGAATCGGTATTCGCCTGAATTTCAATGGGATTATTTGCCGTATAAGCATCCAGCTCCGCCGCAGTCTTGTTCGGTACGACAATGTAAGCATATTGCGCTTTGTCAGCCGATTTTCCGTGATTGAACCATAGTGAAAAGACATCTTTACTTACGGTTACATTCTTCATCGAAGTATTGATGTCGTACCAGTTACCGGTTTGTGTTTTATTGCTCACAACGATATTGCCTTGATGGGGGAATACGTATCCGATCGTGTCGTGCAATACCCAATCGGGCGCCGTTGTGTATGGATGTTCTCCTTTTGTCGTCAATACCGTGCGGGAACCATCTGTAGAAATCGTCACATCGCCCCTCAAGAGACATTGGTTGACCGTCGTATTCACGTCATCGTCGGCAGTTGTGAAATCGGCGGTAGCCGCCGTAACATACGTGTTGCTTGGCGTCTCGGATGTGATATCGCTTCCCAGACAGACCATTTCATCATCAAAGAAAAAATAACCTTTCCGGGCGGAATTGCCCGTATAAGCGCCGCCATAATAATAACCCGTCACGGCATAAAGCGAGTCGGATACCGATCCGGCAAAAGAAGAGATGCCTTTTTGTTGCCAGTCGTTGGCAGACAAGGGGATATTGGCTACCTGCCGACAGGTAATGCCGGGTATGCGCGTCCAATTCCATACAGGGAATATCTCCTCATATTCATCACCGCGGGTAACGATATTGTGGCAACCGTCGGAAGCAAAGAAACTTTTCAGGTTTTCACCGTTACCGTATTCGATACGCACCGTGCGGGCAGAAGCCATGCGTACGTCGAACAGGAAAGCGGGACGGGTATGCAAGGTATAATCCGCTATAAAATAGTGGGTATTGTCAGGTGTAATACCATAACTTGCCGGTTGCTCTCCTTTGATCCGGTCAATAGCTTGTTGATATGCTACGGCATGAGCGGGATCAATGCTGCACATGCGTTGGCAATACGTTATGGCATTTACTTTATGGGATTCTCCCTTGCGACTCAGGATTCCCCGGCCGGATACATCCCAAACCATGAACTTGCCGCGAATGGTTTTCAGGTAAGCATTGCGTACGAAATCGCTCACTATTTCAGCCTTTGCAGCCGGTAAAGCGTATTCGGTGCCAACGGTGTACATGGCAAACAATGTAATACCTTTAATGAAGTCATCGCCATAACCGCCGATATACAATTGTGTGCCGTGCGAAAAATTGGAATGGTCGATTTGCAAACCTTCCTCAGTGGCAGCGGCATATTTCACGCCTCCATAGGCTTTATCCAACGTGGCAGTCAACAAGGCTTTATCGGCGGTCAACAAGGCCCGGTAGAAAACATGGGTAGCCACATCCATCAGGTTGGCGCCGGAAGTGGCATTTCCTGTGCCCGGAGCGCCTCCATCGGCACGCATACGCGCAATAGTAGCGGTAACGAGGTCAACAGGCAGTTTCTTCTCACCCTTGCGCATTTGTATCAACAGGATACCTAAAGGCTGCGGTTCGCCGATCTGATTGTGCCACCAATTGGAACTGTGTGGATTGCAATCATACCAGTATTGTAGCGCATCAACAATTTTGGTATAAAGCGTTTCATTCCGGTAATAAGCGCTACCGGGCATCGTATAAGAGAATACAAAATCGTAGAGTCGGCTAATGTGAGTCGACGGAGACCATATCGTTCTTTCCGTGCCGGCATAATCCACATCGAAAAAAGCGCCTTTCGGAGTAGAAGCAGTTGATTCATATTTAGTCAGATAGCTCGCTACGGAATCACTCAGTTTCGTGACATTGATCTTGTTTTCATTTTCCGTACGGATGCGGTTCATGATTTCGTTGAGCAATT
>JAITNQ010000133.1 GCA_031290435.1 Candidatus Symbiothrix sp.
GTGCGGATCAAAAAAGTTTGTTCCAACAAATCGATGTATCTTCTTACGGTAGTATGCGCCACGCCCATCGATTCGCCGATTTTGGACGTGTTGAGCAATTGCCCCGACAAGTGGGCGCAAAAAGTCATGAAACGGCGTATTTGCAAAGCGGGGATTTGAAAACCCAACTGCGGAATATCCCGTTGCACGTAGGTTCTGATAAAATTTTCGCGCCACAGGCAACTACTTTCGTCGTCGGCAGCTAAAAAACTTTCCGGATAACCTCCTCTGTTCCAATAGACATTCAGGTTTGTCCATGCATTGTGAAGCATCAGTTCGTCGATTGAAAAAGGCGACAGTTCTACAATTCCAATTCTGCCGGCCAAACTTTCCGATGATTTTTGAATCAACGACTGCGAAGCGGAACCAAGCAATATAAAACGCCCCGGACGCCGATTGCGGTCGATTTCGCTTCGCAACACGGAAAACAGATGAGGAACCGACTGTATCTCGTCTAAGCATATTACCGACTGGTCATTTGCCTCAAAAAACAGCGCAGGTTCGGTCAGTTTGTTTATGTCGGCGGTATTTTGCAGGTCAAGGTAAACAAAATTTTCCTTCCCTTGCGCCAACATTTTGACCAAGGTAGATTTTCCACACTGCCTCGAACCCAAAATCAATACAGCAGGAAAGATATTCAATCGTTTATAAACAGCTGATTCTAAACGTCTTTTGATAAATTTGTGCAAATTGTGCATAACGTGTTCAATTTGCACAAAGATAGCGCATTTTATTTAACCGACAAAATTTTTTCCATGTAAATTGTCTGAACTGTGATTTTAATAGGATGGATATGATTACCTGCATTTGAAAAGGCATTAAAAGGCGCAACGAAACAAATGCAAATCGCGCAAGCGGATTCACAAACTTTCCGATAATATTTTCTTTAATGGCAAAAAGAATCTTTCTAAGAGCGAAATATCTTCCGTGATAATATCTGCTTGTCCCTGCATATTCGGCAGGTAAGGAAGTTCTTTTTTGTAGGTAGTGGTCAGTCCGTCCGGTAAAGCGATTTCCACTGTATAACTTATTGTCTGACCGGTTTGCATCGGAACCAATGAAATGTTTTTCACAATACCCCTCAGTATGCCGTATTCATTGTCCGGAAAGTTCTCCAAACGGATATTAACTTTTTGTCCGACTTTCACTTTTCCCGAACGGGCAACGGGCAAGGAAGCCTTACCGAGTATCTCAATCGGACTTTCAGTCATTGCAGGATCAACCCGCAATCCCCTGATATCCGGAATAATCGCAAAAACCGCCTCCCCAGCGTCAACATTCTGGTTCGCCACCCAATAATTTGTAAAGGTAATGACGCCGTCGATGGGCGCCACCAGCACATAACTCAATTCCCAAGCCTGTATCTCTGTCTTGAGTTGGGATACTTGGGCGCGAATCTGCGACCGGAGGCTGTTGAGCTTTTCTACATCTTGCTGTCTCGTGTCCAACAACGACTCTTTCAACTGGGCTATCTGTATCTGCATGTTCCGGACGGACGAACGCATGTTTTCCTCCGTCATTCGGCTTTGCAGGTACTGACTCTTGGCATTTTCAAATTCTTCGCCCGACAATACGCCCTGTACCCGGAGCAAAGAGTCCCGGAGAAATTGACCGTGTACGAGCACGGTTTGTTCTTTTGTTATTTTTTGCTGGCTCAACAGGTTTTCGTATTGTTTTTCGTATTGGCCGATGCGTTCTTTTGTTATCGTTATTTTCTGCGGATAATACAACAGCCGTTTGTATTCCATGTAATCGAAAAGCGTGGTATAAAGCGAAGCATAGAGCGTTTGCAGATTACCCGCCTGCAATTCTTTGTCCGGAAGTTTTATAGTTGTATCGTTTTCGATAGCCAAGTTTTCCAAAAAGGTTTTAAGGCTGCGGATATCTTCCGTTTTGGCCGGATTGTCGATGACGGCCAAGTAATCGCCTGTCCTGACTTCCTGATTGTCTTTTACAAACAACGCTTTCAGTTTGCCGGAAGCTCTGGCCGCTACACTTGCCGGAGGCACAGAGCCGGTCAGCACCACCTGCGAAGGGATGATATCGGGGTATTTGATGATGGCGCTTCCCGTCACGAGTATCACTACGATAAGGGCCAATACCGTGATTCCCCATCGCAGTATCCAGTGGGGTACGCCGCCGAGGATTTCTTGAAATTCCTCGCTGCGCAGTTCTACTCCTACTCCTACCCCTAAATCCCCTGAAGGGGACTTGGGTTGGTGGGGATTATCATGAACCCCTAAATCCCCTGAAGGGGACTTGGATTGGTGGGGATTATCATTATTTATTTTCATTATTGTTATTTTTATGGAGAGGCGTCAACTTCCTAACTCCAACTGGTTTTTCACCAAGGTATAGTACGCGCCCTTCCTTTTTGTCAGTTCATCGTGCGTGCCTTCTTCCACTATCTTTCCCTTGTCCAATACGATAATGTTGTCGGCTTGCTGGACAGTGCTCAGCCGGTGCGCCACTATCACTACCGTTTTGCCTTCATAAAACGACTTCAGTTTGTCCATGATGATTCGTTCATTGTTGGCGTCCAATGCGTTGGTCGCCTCATCGAAGAACAGGTATTCCGGATTTTTATAGACAGCGCGGGCTATCAGCAGCCGTTGCCGCTGTCCCTGACTGACGCCTTTGCCTTCCATCCCGACTTTTGTATTGTATTTCAAGGGTAAACTTTCAATAAATTCTTTGATATTAGCTGTTTCCACCGCATGTAGCAACTGTTTTTTGTCGATGTCTTCTTCACCGACTGCGATATTGGCGGCTATCGTATCCGAAAAGACAAAGCCGTCTTGCATCACCGCACCGGTTTTCTGCCGCCAGAGGTGTGGGTTGATTTCTTCTATATTGGTACTGCCTATTTTTATTTCACCTTTCAGCGGTTGATAAAAACCCAAAAGAAGTTTGATTACGGTTGTTTTGCCGCTACCGCTGGCGCCGACAATGGCCGTGACCTTGTTTTGCGGAATGGAGAGACTGAGGTCTTCCAGCACATAATCCCGGTCGGCGCCGTCGTAACTGAAGCAGATGTTTTGCATCGCTATGCTTTTGTGTTCCGGAAGGGCGTTTAGCTTGTTTGCGAGGGTTTGCTCCTCGTCTTCTTTGTTGTGTATTTCATTCAGGCGCTCCAGACTGATTTTTGCATCCTGCAAGGACTGGGCGAAGCCGATAACCTGACCGATGGGGCCGGAGAGTTGGCCGATGATGTAGCTGATAGACATCATCATACCGAGGGTAATATTGCCTTCTACCACCGCTTTGGCCGAGAGGAAAGAAACGAGTAAACCCGTTGTCTGGCTGAAAAAGACGGAGCCGATTTGCTGGTATTGTCCCAAAGCCATGCCTTGGATGCTTATCTTGAACAGTTTCACCTGAATGCGTTCCCATTTCCAGCGTTCTTGTTTTTCGCTGTTATTGAGTTTGATTTCCTGCATGCCGGTGACCAATTGTACCAGATTGCTCTGGTTGGCCGAAGATTGGGTAAAGCGTTTGTAGTCCAATTTACGCCGGTAACGCATGAAAAAGACGATCCATGCAACGTAGAGGGCATTGCCGATTAAGAACACCAATAAAATTTGCAGGTTGTAGTAAGCCAATATGATGGCAAAGACAAAGAAATTGAAAAAGGAAAACAAGGTCGATAGCGTTGTGCCGGTCATGAAACTTTGGATACGGCTATGGTCGCCGATGCGCTGCATGATATCGCCGATATTTTTGGCGTCGAAAAAGCGCAAGGGAAGTTTCATCAGTTTGGTCAGGAAATCCGAAATCAGAGAGATGCTGATACGAGTGTTCATATGAAGGGTTATCCAATTCTGGATAAAACCGACAGCCATGGAGGTAACGGACAGCACCAATTGGGCAATCAGAATGAGGGTGATAAAATTCAGGTTATTGTTGCCGATTCCCTGGTCGACGACTGCTTGGGTCAAGAAAGGTAATATCATGGACAGGACGCTGCCTATCAACATGCCAACAATCAATTGGAAGAGTTGCGATTTATACGGAAACAGGTAGCGGACAAAATAGCCGAGGTTCTTTTCCTGCTTTTCCTTGTCGTCTTCGATGGTATAGAATGTGGGGGTGGGTTCCAAGAGCAGTGCGGTGCCTTTGTCTTCGCCCTGAGATTTGGTACTGGCCCAGCACTTGAGGAACTCGGTTTTGGTCATCGTGTATTTTTCCCCGGCGGGGTCGGCGATGTGCAACTTCTCCCCCGACTCCGAGAGGTGATAGAGAACCACAAAGTGATTCTGGTTCCAGTGCAAGATACACGGAAGATTCACGTCCTTGAGCAACTGTTCGAAACTAATCCGCACCCCAACGGTATGGAAGCCGATGTTTTCGGCGGCATCACTGATACCGAGCATGGAAACCCCTTCGCGCGTGATAAAAGACTTCTCCCGCAAAGTTTGCAAGGTGTAGCTGCGACCGTAATGCTTGGCTACCATCCGCAGGCAGGTGGGGCCACAGTCCATCGCGTCTAATTGGGTATAGTGGGGAAAAGGTTTAAACATGCTGCAAAATTAGTTTTATTATTCTTTTGTAAAAAAATAGCACAAATTTAATACTATTTATTTAATATGCAAATGGTTTCTTAAAATAATTTCAGGATTCAACGGTAATATATTTTTTGCTTCCCGATCCGGAACTTGTCCGGAATTTGCCTGTGCAAATCGGTTTCTTCCACATATTTCCGCTTGAAACGGACGAAGTGGTACAACATCGCTTCAAATTCTTTCCGGTAAACCAGCGTTCCTTTCTCCCAAAGCATATTTCCGGCAAAGCCTTCCACAATCTGAAATTCAAAATAGGCCTTGAGACCGTTTGCTTCCTGTAGCCGCCGGACAAGATGTGTCATACTTTCTATTTCCGTATTTATCAGGCTGTAATGCAGACCTTTCTCAAAGGCCTTGAAAGCGAAATTGGTTTCATCAAAGAAAAAATTACGCGTATCGGTGAAAACTTTCTGATAATCCTTGCTTTGTTTGAACAATTCCCGCATGGCAGGAGTATTCCGGTAGAGGGCAAAGCAACCCGTCAGGTAGTCGTGGCGGGCGCTGATAATATCGTATTCAGCCAACAAGTCTTCGGTCATAAAAGCCCGGATGTTTCCAAATACAAGGTCAATATCGCAATAGCCCCAAAAATCATATTCGTTTATCCAATCGAAAAAAATACATCCGTAAGCCGGTTTGAAATCGCACAATTTGTAACCGGATTCCACCGCGACCTCAAAACCCAAAGCCTTGGACGCATCTGCTTTGAATTGTCCGAGTGAATAAGGAATCAGCCGGACATTGGGCGGTAAGTGGGGTAATTTCTCCTCAATATCGGTGAAAATGTAAAAGTCAATCGTCGGATTGTAGCGGCAGGAATGGAGGAAATAGGGGAAATACCAGGGGTAATGGCCATGCCAATAAATGAGAAATGCTATCGAAATTGGCTTGTTCATTAAATATCAAGTTATTTCTTCAGTTTAGCGATATAAAGCGTAGGATTTGGTTCTTCCAAATCGTCGGGCTTCGTTCGGGTATGTAAATAATAAAACATTTCAGTATCTAAATTGAATGGATGAATATATATTGGATCAGCTATTTGATGGATGTCGTCTGTGTATTTATCCTGCAGGTTATATCCTTTTCCGGATTTTGTGTCGTAACAAAAATAAAATTCATGTTTAAGATCGTTATTACGATAACTTGCAAAAATATATCGGGCGCTTCGATATATATTGTACAGATGGATGAATTTGCCGGTCTCGTCATTTTTGAGTTTTAATTTCAATTCGGGAATGAGACGGTTATGCTCAAGCCGATACAAGGTATCACGTAAAACCTTTTCTGC
>JAITNQ010000140.1 GCA_031290435.1 Candidatus Symbiothrix sp.
AATTGCAAAAGTTTTATGAATGAGTTGCGCTTAAATAAAACTATCTCACAAATCCGTAAACAAAATGGAAAACAATAAAGTTTCATACAAAATTTATATTCAGGTAATACTGGCGAATGTTTTTTGGGGATTTTCATTTGTGTGGACTGATATTGTTCTAAAATCAGGCATTGCACCTATTACGCTTGTTTCGGCACGGATGATTATTGCAACAATTTTACTCGGCGCCTGGGCGAAATATACGGGAAATTTGCAAAAAATCAAATTCAAGCATTTAAAATATTTTTTAGGCTTGGCAATGTGTGAACCGTTTTTGTATTTTTTGTGCGAAACTTACGGACAAACAATGGTATCGCCGACTGTTACAAGTGTGATTGTTGCAACAATTCCGCTATTCACGCCTGTTGTGGGTTTCCTGATTTTGAAAGAAAAAATAACTTGGTCAACTATTCTCGGCATTGTTGTTTCGATGTTAGGCGTTTTTGTGGTCGTTTTTATCGGAAGCAACGATTTAAGCGGGCAGGTTTTCGGTGCGGTTTTGGTTTTTGGTGCGGTTATTTCGGCGCTCGGATATGCTGTTTTTGTGAAATATTTAGTGCATCGTTACAATGCTACTACGCTTGTGTTTTATCAAAATTTCATCGGTTTGATTTATTTTATTCCGTGTTTTTTCATCGTTGATTTTTCATCTATCGGCGATATGAAATTTACGTTTGATGCTGTTTCTTCTATTATTCAACTTTCTGTTTTTGCATCTGTTATTGCATTTATTTTTTATTCCCGCTCCGTAAAAGTATTGGGTGTAACCAAAGCCGGCGTATTTTGTTATATAATTCCCGTTTTGACTGCTTTGTTTGCGTTTTTTATGGTAAATGAACAACTTGCAATCGTTCAATGGCTTGGAATGGTAGTTGTAATATTGGGCTTGTTTATCTCGCAGTTGGCAAACAAGTCATAGATGATAATATTTCCTTAAAAATGCCGTTTTTTGTGATAAAATCAATATCTTTGCAGCTAACAAATTCAATTAATAGACGATGATTATCGACCGGATTTCCATATTGAATTTTAAAAACATAGAGGAAGCCGAATTGTCTTTTTCTCCTAAAATGAATTGTCTTTTTGGAAACAACGGGATGGGGAAAACCAATTTGCTGGACGCTTTGTACTACCTGTCATTTACAAAAAATCACTCGAATTTGCCGGATCATCAGCTAATCAATCATGATCGGGATTTTTGTGTATTACAAGGATTTTACCATGATGGCGCTGATGGCGCTGTTTCGGAAGAAATTTATTGCGGTATAAAACGCAAACAACGGAAGGTTTTCAAACGAAATAAAAAAGAATACGAACGATTGTCGGAACACATCGGTCTTGTTCCCGCCGTTATGGTTTCACCGGCCGATACGGATTTAATTCAGGGCGGAAGTAGCGACCGGCGCAAATTTGTGGATATGGTCATCAGCCAATATGACAAAGCCTATTTGCGTTCTTTGATTCTATACAACAAAGTTTTGCAACAACGCAATTTCTTGTTGAAAGAAAATGCCTCTTTTTCCGACAATTCATTGTACGAAATATTAGAAGAACAAATGTGTACGGAAGGAACGTTTATCCATCAGAAACGCCGGGAATTTGTGGCCGGATTCCTTCCTGTCTTTATCGAATACCACAAGCAAATCTGCGGTGGAGGCGAAACCGTTGATTTACAATATGAATCTCAACTGAATAATTTTCCTTTGACACAACAGGTTTTTTCTGCTAAACGGGAAAAAGACAAAATAATAGGCTATACAAGTTCCGGAACACATAAGGACGATTTCCTTTTTCTGATAGATGATTTCCTGATTCGTAAAATCGGCTCGCAGGGACAAAATAAAACTTACTTGATTGCACTGAAATTGGCTCAATTCCATTTCTTAGTTCAAAAAAGTTCTTCCAAACCTTTGTTGTTGATGGATGATATTTTTGATAAGTTAGACGCCAACCGTGTAGAGCAAATCATCGGTTTGGTGACAAGTTCCGAATTCGGACAAATATTTATTACCGACACAAATCGCAAGTATTTAGACGAAATACTATCTTCAATGGGTCATGATTACAAACTATTCCGGGTCAAAGAAGGTATAATACAGGAACACACATAAGTAAAAAATAAAAAATACACATGAAACGGATTAATACACAGCAAATAGGCAAAGCTTTAGATGAATTTTTCGAACAAAATCCTGCCTTAGCGGATAAATTGGCGGAAACGCGCTTGCTGAATTCATGGCGTATTGTTCTGGGACAATCCGTTGCCCGGTATACGGATAATATTTATATCAAAAACAAGACATTGTTTGTCAAACTGAGTTCTTCGGTATTGAAAAATGAGTTGATGTTGTGCAGGGAACAACTTATAAAGAATCTAAACCGGGAAGCCGGGCGGGAAGTTATTGACGGTATAATCCTGATTTAGGTAGGGCTATTTCCAACGGCCCTTCAGTTCGTTTTATAGTTTGTCAAGGCAACCGACTCAGGTGTGGCAAGACCTTTTTGAATGATATCAATCGCTTGTTTTACCATCAAATCATTATCTAAAATAATCGCATACAAAGCTTCTTCACCAAAGAAATTTCCCACAATATAAGCATGTACCGTATTCAAAATCTGGTTAGCCGAAATATTAATCAGCAGACTCCGTTTTTTAATTCCGTCTCGCTCTGCCATCTGAACAACATCAGAGAGCAAATATTGCGTTTTCAAATAATTCGCCATATTTTTGTAATCAGTAAAGGTTTTTAGTTTGCTGCGATTAGCATCGGCATACAAAAACGCATAATGGCGGAAAACATCTTTGTCTTTCAGATGAAGATAATAAGAAGTGAGTTCGGTAGTATCAAGTGAGATAAAAATATCCGGCATAATTCCGCCGCCACCGTAAACAGGTCTTCCTGCTAAGGTATGATGCATACTGGTCGTAATAAAATCAACACTGTCTTCATAAAACTCTTCGCCGTTCGAGAAACGGTCTATCCATTCCTTGTTGTATGCATCCGCTTTTCCCATTTCATATTTCCGTTGAATATTTCTTCCGGAAGGCGTAAAATAACGGGCGATAGTAAGCCGGAGAGCAGAACCGTCCGATAACTCTATTTGATTTTGTACCAATCCTTTACCAAAAGAACGCCGTCCAATAACCAAGCCCCTGTCATTATCCTGAATAGCTCCTGCAACGATTTCACTGGCGGAAGCCGAAGCTTGGTCCATCAGTATTACAATCTGGTTGTCTTGTAAAGTACCTAATCCATTGGCAAATACATCTTCCCTTGGAAAAGATTTTCCTTGTGTATAAACGATAGTTTTACCCTTGGGCAAAAATTCATTGCAAATATTTACGGCAGCTTCAAAAGAGCCGCCCTTGTTCATCCGCAAGTCAAGAATAAAAGATTTACAGCCTTTATTTAATAATTTTGCCATGGCATTAATAAACTCATTATAAGTATTAGACGTGAAAGTATCGTATATTTTAATGAGACCAACGCCTTCTGCTACTTCATAAGCCGCTTTAATGGAAGAAACCGGTACGAAAGCTCTTGCTATTCTATATTGAAGCAGTGAGTCGGAAGCAAGTCTTTTGATGCCGAATTTCACAGTAGTTCCGATTTCGCCACGCAAAATATCCTGAATTTTTTCTTCTGAAAAAGAACTGCCTACACATAAGGAATCGTTAATCATCACAATTCTATCTCCGGTAAGCAAGCCGGCTTGTTCGGACGGACTGCCGTGTATCACACCGGTAATATATAAGGTGTCTGAATACAACAGGTATTCAATACCGAAACCGGCAAAATGGCCGTCCATATTTTCTTTTATAGCGGCTAATTCATTGGAAGGAATATAATTCGAATGTGGGTCCAACTCTCCTATTATCTTTGGGATAGCGCCTTCCATCAAATCATTCATATTGATTTTATCCACATACTCCTCATTGATGATATCCAAAACAACATCAATTTTATTCTCAGGCCTGAGAAAGAATTTTCGGGCAAACGATTTACCGGAAATAAAATTCCCGGTAACAAAACCGATAATCAAAGCAAGTAATATCAGCACAATCACCCACCACGATATTTTTTTTGAGTACATAAACACCAACTTATCTTAATAATTTACTAATTCCTCTTTTCCTATATATACAACTTCTATTGCAGCTCTTTCCAATAAGTCAATACCATCAGTCAAGCGGTATTTTTCGGAATAAACCACTCTTTTAATTCCTGCTTGAATAATTAATTTAGCACATTCAATGCAAGGAGAAGCGGTTACATATAATGTAGCATCTTTACTGTTATTATTGGAACAAGCAATTTTTGTAATAGCATTCGCCTCTGCATGTAATACATAAGGTTTTGTCAAACCGTTTTCATCCTCACAAATATTTTCGAATCCACAAGGCGTTCCGTTATACCCGTCCGATATAATCATTTTGTCTTTGACGATAAGCGCTCCCACTTGCCGCCGTTTACAATATGAATTTTCGGCCCAAATCACCGCCATACGAAGATAGCGCTTATCTAATGCCGTTTGTTTATCAACTGTTTTCATTATGAACATAATTTGCTTTTAAAGGTCATATTGAATCCACAACATGCTTGCACATCCCGGTATAACTTTGCAATGCAAATCCGGCAACAAAAGTACAAAAAAAAACACATTATCTTTGTATGAAAAAAAATAATTACCTTTGTGACCTTATATTTTTAATGGAAACGATAAACTACATAATCATGCAGAAAAAAAATATTTATTTATGCTTGCTGTTGGCTTTCTTCTCAACAGTTTCATTTGCACAGAAGAATTCGGCATCTTTTGAAATTAAAGATGGACATTTTATTCAAAATGGGAAAATAGTTCCATTGCTTTCGGGAGAAATGCACTATGCCCGTATCCCGCATCAATACTGGCGGCATCGTTTGCAGATGATGAAAGCCATGGGATTAAATACCGTTGCTACTTATGTCTTTTGGAATTTTCATGAATTGGAACCCGGAAAATGGGATTTTAGCGGAGACCGTAACTTAGCGGAGTACATCCGTATTGCCGGTGAAGAAGGTTTGATGGTGATTCTGCGCCCGGGTCCTTATGTGTGTGCCGAATGGGAGTTCGGCGGTTATCCGTGGTGGTTGCAAAACATTGAAGGAATGGAAATTCGGCGCGATAACGAGGCTTTTTTGTATTATACGGAATTATATATAAAGCGTTTATATCAAGAAACAAACCATTTACAAATTACGAAAGGCGGTCCTGTCATTATGGTGCAGGTTGAGAATGAATTTGGTTCATATGTTGCTCAACGAAAGGATATTACTTTAGAAGAGCACCATCGTTACAATGCGAAAATCAAACAACAATTAGCTGATGCAGGATTCGATGTGCCTTTGTTCACTTCGGATGGGAGTTGGCTGTTTCAAGGTGGCGCAACAGAAGGCGCTTTGCCTACCGCCAATGGAGAAAGCAATATTGAAAATCTCAAAAAAGTGGTCAATGAATATCACGATGGAATAGGCCCTTACATGGTGGCCGAATTTTATCCCGGTTGGTTGGCGCACTGGGCGGAACCTCATCCCAAAGTTGACGCCGCTAAAATTGCACGGAAAACAGAGGAATATTTGCGAAACGATGTCTCTTTTAATTTCTATATGGTACATGGTGGAACGAATTTTGCTTTCACTAACGGCGCCAATTATGATAAGAATCACGATATCCAGCCGGATTTGACCAGCTACGATTACGATGCTCCTATTAGTGAAGCCGGTTGGAGAACAGCTAAATATGATTCTCTTCGCAACGTAATCAAAAAATACGTTTCTTATCAAATTCCGGAAGTTCCAAAGGCCATACCGGTCATTGAAATTCCTTTCATACCTTTGAAGCAAGTAGCGGATGTGTTGACTTATGCGGAAAAACTGCCAAAAGTGTCTAATGATTCACCCTTGACTTTCGAGCAACTGAATCAAGCTTATGGTTACGTGTTGTATGAACGACATTTCAATCAACCCATCAACGGAACGCTTGAAATTAAAGGCTTGCGCGATTATGCAGTCGTATATGTGGACGGCGAACAGGTAGGAGAATTGAATCGTTATTTCAAAAAATACAGTCTGGAAATTGAAATTCCTTTCAATGCCAAACTGTCGATTTTGGTAGAAAATATGGGACGTATCAATTATGGCGCACAAATCACACAAAACAACAAAGGGATTATTGCGCCGGTCACGATCAACGATATGGCTATTGAAGGCGAATGGGAAATGACCCGATTACCGATGAGCGAAGTACCATTGGTCAATGGATTAGACAATACGGCAGAGAATGCGCAAACAATGGCCGACAGACCGGTGATATATGAAGGTGTTTTCCTTTTGAAAGAAACGGGCGATACTTTCTTGGATCTATCGGCATGGGGGAAAGGTATCGTATTTATCAACGGGATGAATATCGGGCGATATTGGCAAGTCGGTCCGCAACAAACGCTTTATGTCCCGGGTGTATGGCTGAAAAAAGGCGAAAATAAAATCACTATTTTTGAACAAATCAATCGGGAACCGAAAACGGAGATTCGTGCAGTGAAAACCCCTGTATTGAATGAGTTGCGTTTGCCGGATAAATAAATAAGGAATCCTCTTCCGCAGAGGTGTTTGTTTGTTCCTGATTTTTAGTGTTTTTATTCAGTAAGCCAGATTTTAATTGCTTTACGGATGGAATCCAATCCGAATGCTGCTGCTTGAATTTCTTTTTTGTCAAGAAAATACAAATCGGCGGCATCGTCATCAGGATGCAGTCCGGTTAGGTCTTCGACAGTGCACGCATAGAACAGATCAAGGGTATGTACGTCGAATCCGGAATACGTGTAAATATTGGGCAATGAGAAAAGATAAACCGGTTTTTTGATAATCAAACCGGTTTCTTCCTGTACTTCCCGTGTGATAGCCTCTTCCGCCGTTTCGTGTAGATCAACAAATCCTCCGGGTAAATCCAATGTCCCTTTGGCAGGATTTTTTGCCCGTCGAACCGTCAATAACTGTCCTTTGGAATTGGTGATAAATATAGCAGTTGCCGCCGATGAATTGAAATAGTAAACAAATCCGCAATTTTCGCATTGCTTGGATTTGAAATTATTTTCGACAAATCGGATAGAACCACATTTCGGACAATAGTTGAAAAGTTCTAAAGGATGCATTTCCCATATCTCGTTTACTCAACTCCTGCGAGTTGCGGGTCTATTATGATACGGCCGCAGTGTTCACAGACAATTGTTTTCTTACGTAATTTAATGTCCAACTGTCTTTGGGGCGGAATTTTATTGAAGCAACCGCCACAGGCGTCACGTTGAATGTATACTACTGCCAAACCATTGCGGGCGCTTTTACGGATGCGCTTGAAAGCGGCCAATAAGCGAGGCTCAATAGTTGTTTCCAATTGTTTGGCTTTTTCCCTCATTTGCTCTTCCTGAATTTTAGTCTCGGAAACAATTTCATCCAATTCTTCTTTTTTGGATTTCAAATCAATCAGACGTTCTTCTAAAAGCGTTTTGCTTTTGATAATTTCTTCTTGAATCATTTTTGCTTCAGCCGTAAATTCCCGGATTTTTTTATCTGCCAATTCCACTTCCAAGCCCTGAAATTCGATTTCTTTTGAAAGACTATCGAACTCACGGTTATTCCGGACGTTATCCAATTGTTCCTTGTATTTGGTAACCAATGCGTTGGAATCGGTAATCTTGATTCGTTGTTGTCCGATAGAGGTATCTATTTCCTTGATGTCTAACTGAAAATTTTGGATACGGGTTTGCAAGCCCGCGACTTCGTCTTCTAAGTCCTGAACTTCCAAGGGCAATTCTCCCCGGAGCGTTTTGATTTTGTCTATCTCCGAAAGCATCGTCTGAAGATTGTACAAATTTATCAATTTCTGTTCAACCGATAAATCTTCAGCAATTGATTTTTCTTTTTTATCTAAGCCGGAGATACCTTGATTTTCAGCAAGGAGCACTTCTTTTTCCTCTTTTTTTGAGGAGGAAACTTCTTTTTCTTTACTAACAGCAACCGGTTTTTTTGTTTGTTTTTCCGCCGATTTTGCTTTTTTTTCTTCTTCTTTTTTTGCCATATTTAAATTACATGTAATTTACGGGGTTTACATTCACAGTCGAAAAATGAACCGCAAAGTTAGTGATTTTTTTTGTAATAGTATCATAAAAAATCTCTTTTGTAATAATTTCCGATTCATAATGTCCCATGACAGCTAATAAAATACGATTTTCCACGTCAAAATAATCATTGTACCTTGCTTCACCGGTGATAAAAATATCCGCTCCGTATGCGATGGCTTCAGGAATCAGGAAGGCGCCGCTTCCGCCGCACAAAGCCACTTCCCTGATTTCTTTGCCCGTGAACGGAGAATGTTGAAGGCTGCTTAACTTAAAAATGGCTTTCAGTTTTTGCAGGAAGAATTCTTCCTCTTCCGCATAAGGCAATTCTCCCACAACACCCGATCCTACGTTTTCCCATGCTTTGTCCAATGTGTAAAAGTCGTAAACAGGCTCTTCATAGGGATGAGTGGACAATAAAGCTCGAAGCGCCGCTTGCTTTTTATGTATCGGCACAATGGTTTCAATCCTGATTTCCGGTTCGGTATGCAACTCCTGTATGTTCCCGACAAAGGGACTTGCGTTTTCGCCGGCTCTGAACGTCCCGAATCCGGAGACATTGAAACTACAGTTGTCGTAATTCCCCGTGTGACCTACCCCTGCATTGAACAGGGCGCTCCTGACCGTTTCCGCGTAGGCTTCCGGAACAAAACTTACCAATTTCAACAACCCGTTTTTTCGGGGACTGAGCGTGCGGATGTTTTGCAGACCGATTTTTTCGGCTAAACGGTAGTTCACGCCTCCAAAAGCATTGTCCATATTGGTGTGAGAGGCATAAATAACCAAGTCGTTGCGACAAGCCTTGATTACACAGCGCTCAATATATGTCTTGCCCGTCAAGTTTTTAAGGGGTTTAAAGAGCAGTGGATGGTGGGAAATAATCAGATTGCAATCCAACTCAATTGCTTCATCCAAAACCTCTTCCGTGACATCTAAACAAAGTAGGATACCTGTCGCTTTCCGGGAAATATCGCCGACTTGTAGGCCGGAATTATCAAAACTTTCCTGCAAAGATAGCGGTGCGAAGTCCTCCAATAACTCAATAAACTGGGAGATTTTCATACGTATATTTTTTACTTTTAAATATTAACGGTACAAACTTACAAAAAATCCTTGAATAACGCTCCTGAAACATAGAATTTTAAGAAAAGAAAAATTGCAAGGAGTAAGGATATTGTTTCTAATTAGCATTTGCTATAATGGCAGTAAGATATTCCACAAAAGGAAAATCTCCAGTCTTAATTTTAGGAAAATAATTTAAAAAAAGAAAAGTAGTTTCTACATGAATATTTTATTTTGGAAACTTTTTTCAATTCTCAAAAAAATAATATATTGATTATTAGATATATAGATTTTATTTTGGAAAACTTCTATGATTTTGTTGAAAATATTTGTTGAAATAATTTGGTAGGTTTGTTTTTTAAAAGTAATTTTACGCTTTGAAAATTTTTTAAGAAAAATCCTAAAATAGTATTTGAATTATGGACAGTGAAAGTTATACTTTTGATGAAGCATACAAAGCTTCTTTAGATTATTTTTGCGGCGATGAATTAGCTGCAAAGGTATTTGTCAATAAATACGCGCTCAAAGATGCGTTCGGTAATATTTATGAAAGAACGCCTGCCGATATGCATCGGCGGCTTTCCAAAGAGATAGGCCGCATTGAAAAGAAATACCCGAATGCTTTGTCGGAACAAGAATTGTTTGATCTTTTCGACCATTTCAAATACATTGTTCCCCAGGGAAGTCCAATGACAGGGATAGGAAATCAGTTTCAGATAGCCTCATTGTCAAATTGTTTTGTTATCGGTTTGGATGGGTCTGCCGATTCCTACGGGGCTGTTATCCGGATTGATGAAGAGCAAGTGCAACTGATGAAACGGCGCGGTGGCGTCGGGCACGACCTGTCGCATATCCGGCCGAAAGGTTCGCCGGTTAAGAATTCTGCGTTGACTTCTACCGGTTTGGTTCCTTTCATGGAACGCTATTCCAATTCGACGCGCGAAGTAGCTCAGGATGGTCGACGAGGCGCACTAATGTTGAGTGTTTCTATTAAACATCCTGACGCAGAATCATTTATTGATGCTAAAATGACGGAAGGAAAAGTAACCGGAGCCAATGTCTCCGTTAAAATAACAGATGAATTTATGGAATCGGTAATCAGTGAACGGATTTTTATTCAGCAATATCCGATTGATTCGGTCGATTCGGAATACAGTAAGGATATTGACGCCAAGGCGCTTTGGGGGAAAATCATTCACAATGCATGGAAATCCGCGGAACCGGGCGTTCTGTTTTGGGATACCATTATAAGGGAGTCACTGCCGGACTGTTATGCCGACTTGGGTTTTCGCACTGTTTCCACTAATCCTTGCGGAGAAATCCCTTTGTGTCCTTACGACAGTTGTCGTTTGTTGGCTATCAACCTGTATTCATACGTAATAAATCCTTTCCGGCCGGACGCCGTTTTCGATTACGGCTTATTCAAAAATCACGTAGTGATGGCACAAAGGATTATGGATGATATTATTGATTTGGAAATCGAAAAAATTGACGCCATATTGCGCAAGATAGATGCAGACCCCGAAACGGACGAAGTAAAACATGCCGAAAGGCTGTTGTGGCAAAAAATCCGGCGTAAAACCCTCTTGGGGAGACGTACCGGAGTCGGCATAACGGCCGAAGGCGATATGTTGGCCGCCTTGGGTTATCGTTACGGTACGGAGGAAGCGACTGCTTTTGCCGAGGAGATACAAAAAACTTTGGCTTTGGCCGCTTACGGTTCTTCAATACAATTGGCCAAAGAGCGGGGGGCTTTTGAGATTTTCAATGCCCAAAGGGAAGAAAACAATCCCTTTATCAAGCGTTTGCAAGAAGCCGATCCGAAACTGACAGAAGATATGAAAGTTTACGGACGGCGCAATATAGCTTGCCTGACGATTGCGCCTACCGGCACCACTTCGCTGATGACCCAGACCACATCGGGTATCGAACCTGTTTTCCTTCCGGTCTACAAACGGAGGCGGAAAGTGAATCCGAACGATTCGTCCGTGAAAGTGGATTTTGTGGATGAAATAGGGGATTCATGGGAGGAATACATTGTTTTTCACCATAAATTTGTGAATTGGATGGAAGCGAACGGTCATTCTACGCTGAAACGTTATACCCAGGAAGAAACAGATTCCCTGATCGAAAAATCACCTTATTACAAAGCGACTTCCAACTATGTAGACTGGTTGCAGAAAGTGCGGATGCAGGGTAGGGTGCAAAAATGGGTCGACCATTCGATAAGCGTCACGATTAATTTACCGAACGATGTAGACGAAGATTTGGTCAACCAACTCTATATCGAAGCTTGGAAATCGGGCTGCAAAGGATGTACGGTTTATCGCGACGGTTCGAGAAGCGGCGTCCTTTTGGCAACCGATGAAAAAAAGAAAGACAGGGATTGCATCGAACCGCCGGTGATTGTGGCCAAACGCCCACGCGAATTGGAAGCAGATATCGTAAAATTCCAAAATAACAAAGAAAAATGGATTGCCTTTGTCGGATTATTAAACGGTCGCCCCTACGAAATATTCACCGGTATCAACGATGAAGATGAAGGTATATTCCTGCCGAAAAATATTATGGGAGGAACCATTGTCAAGAATGTGGATGAAAACGGGAACAAACGTTATGATTTCCAATTTACAAACCGGCGCGGATACAAGACAACCATTGAGGGATTGAATGACAAATTTAATCCGGAATACTGGAATTACGCCAAGTTGATTTCCGGGGTGTTGCGTTATTCAATGCCGGTAGACCAAGTAATTAAGCTGATTGAAGGATTGGAACTAAATGATGAATCCATCAATACATGGAAAAACGGAGTGGAAAGAGCGCTGAAAAAATATATTCAGGAAGGGTCTCAGGCCAAAGGGAAAAAATGTCCGAGTTGCGGACAGGAATCCTTGGTTTATCAGGAAGGTTGTCTGACTTGTACCCACTGCGGGAACTCTAAGTGCGGTTAATACATACATATATAGGCATGGTAATTACTTGTTTCTGTAACCGGACAAAGGTTCAAATAGCCTTTTTTGATTAAACCGTTTTCAGAAACAAGTGGATACCCGGCTTGTAGTGTTGAATGATTTTGACGGATAATATCCGGCTGGGCTTGGTACGCAATAAAAAATTCGCCATTAGTAGCAGGATGCAAGTGGCTTTCAAAAAGACGGATAGCCAGTAATCCCATACTTTTTCGCATGTTGATTTCGACACAGGGGTGCAATTTGTATTCCCCGCCTGACCGGTAAACCATCATATCGACGCCGATATTTCCATTGTAATGGGGTGCATATATTTCTTGCAAAACGTCCCCCAGTACTTTATGTACTTTATACAATAAGTATGGGTCAATGAATTGCGTAACTTGCTGTTCCAATTTGCTTTGGTTAGATAAAAAACTTTTCTCGTAAGCGCCTTTGGAATTGGTTTGAAAAACAGAATAGCCAATGAAACCGGTTTCATTTTTCGAGTTAATTTCAAAATGCATGGAAAAATCCAATTGTTTATCCAAGGCTTTTTCGAGAGATACATAGGATTGTCGTTTCAGCATCCCGCTGATGATTTGTTTTTCGGAGCGGGCCAATATTCCGGGAGGAAGCCAAACCAATCCGCGTCCGGAAGAAGAGTAGGGTGATTTGACCAATTGCTTTTGTTTGCTTTTGCTATGATAATTTTCCATTTCGGTTATACCGGAAAAGAATTGCGGCAGGATATCTCCTTCTATTTCAGGAATCATATTGATTAAATGCGTAAGCGCTTTATGGGAAGCATGGCGGCTTCCTAAAAAACGAAATTCGGGCTTCCATTCGGGAATTTTTAGCTGTAAGCTATATTGCTTGTTTAATTTTTCGAAAAAATGAATACTTTGTGGTGAAATTCCCCACAATGCTACGCGCTCATTTTTTATCTTTTCAGGATTGCTTTGGCTTACGTTTTCGTAATTGATTAAGCTGTTTGCTGTATCATTTTGGAAATTGCGGCGTAAGTCGGCAGAGACTATCATTCCATGAGGCAACAAGATATAATCTTCCGGATCTGCATACCAAGCCGGAAGGAAAGCCAGGTCTTCCTGCATTTTTACTACTTTGTCCGAAGGATGATAAGACCGGGAACCATTCAGTATTGCCGTTTCGTGTCCGGGATTAAAATAATGAATCATGCTTATTTATCAGAAATAAACCGCTTACGGGGTCAAAAATGACGCCTTCGCACCGGAAAAAATTTGCTAAACTGCCGTTTCTTTTTAATTCATCGGGATCGCCTATTGTAAGGCCTCTTTCTTTATCTATGAGCCAGAGTTTATCTGCAATTTGCAGCGCTAAATCCAAATCGTGGGTAGAGAGAAAAATGGTTTTTCCGGTCAGGCGGGTTAGGCGATGCAAGAGGCGCATGATTTCGACCTTGCTTTGAAAATCGAGGAAAGCGGTAGGCTCGTCTAAGAAAATAACCGGAGTCTCTTGAGCCAAAGCTTTGGCAATCATTACTTTTTGCCTTTCTCCATCGCTTAGGGTCTGTATCGGACGGTCTGCTAAATTTTCTATTTTTATCAGCGATAGCGTTGCTTGTACAATGCTTTCATCCGCCGCATCCAATTTTCCCCAAAAACCGGTGTAAGGACTTCTCCCTAAGCCGACTAATTCGGCGACCGACATATCCCGTACATCCGCTCGCTCCGTCAGAACGATTCCGATAATCCGGGATAAGGTTTTTCCGGAATACTGGTCGATTTCATTGCCGTGAATAAAAATTTCGCCCGATAGTTTCGGTTGAAATCCGGACAACGTGCGCAACAAGGTAGATTTTCCCACGCCGTTGGCTCCCAGTAAGCAAGTCAATTCTCCGCTGTGAATCGTAGCGTTGAGATTTTCGGCAACCTGTTTCACCTGTTTTTTTGTCCGGTAACCAATTGCCAGATTTTTGATTTCAATTGTTTTATTCTTCATGCTGCTAATTCAAAGCGGATATTTCGAATCATCCTTTGCATCATCTTTCTAAATAATATACGAATAAATAGATTTAAAATAAATTCATAAAATATAACACAGCAAAGTTAGACAATATTTCATATATTGTTTATCTTTGCAGATTAATAAAAGTTAAAATTTGTGGGGAAGAATAAATTACGTAAATTCGAAGCTATGAGTCTCTATCCACATGTGTTTCAGTATCCTTTTTCTGTTTTAAGAGAGACGGGATTTGAAATGAAAGGGAGATGGAATGACTCTTTTTTCAAAAACGATCACCCTGTCATTTTAGAATTGGGGTGTGGAAAAGGCGAATACACAGTGGAATTAGGAAAACTTTTTCCGGAAAAGAATTTTATAGGAGTCGATATTAAAGGCGCCAGAATGTGGAGCGGTGCGAAACGCTCTTTAGATGACAAGCTGTCGAATGTGGCTTTTTTGCGGACACATATCGAACTGATTGATTATTTTTTCGCTCCCGGTGAAGTTTCCGAAATATGGATTACTTTTCCTGACCCGCAGATGAGTAAAGTGAACAAACGAATGACATCCACTCGTTTTATACAGCTGTACCGCAAGATTTTGAAAACAGACGGCATCATTCATTTGAAGACAGATAGCAATTTCATGTTTACCTATACGAGCGAAATGGTCAAAATCAATCATTTTCCGGTAACTATAGCAACCGCTGATTTATACCATAGCGATTTGTCCGATGAAATCCTTTCTATCCGCACTTTTTACGAACAACAGTGGTTGGATAGAGGCCTAAATATCAAATATATCCGTTTCGTTTGCGAGCCAAGGGAACTGTATATCGAACCGGAGATCGAAATCGAAAAGGATACTTACAGGAGTTTTAATAGAATTAGAAATTAGAAATTAGAAATTAAGAATTAGAAATTATGGATTTATATCCTAAATTAATTATGGATACGCTTGAAAAAGTGCGGTATCCGGGGACAGGCAAAAGTATTGTCGAAATGGGAATGGTAGCAGACGATATCCGCATTGAAAGCAATAAGGTGAGTTTTTCGATGCTTTTCGAAAAACCCAATGACCCTTTTATCAAATCTGTAGTCAAAGCCGCCGAAACGGCCATCTTGACTTATATAGATGAAACGATTGATATCAAGGGAAATATCCTTGTAAAGACGAAGCAGTTGCAAAAAGCAGAAGCGCCCCAACTATTACCGGAAGTAAAAAATATCATAGCCGTCTTTTCCGGCAAAGGCGGTGTGGGAAAAAGTACGGTATCGGCCAATTTAGCCGTTTCCTTGGCGCAGCTGGGTTATAAAACAGGACTGTTGGATGCCGATATTTTTGGGCCTTCCATTCCTAAAATGTTTGGTGAGGAAGATGCACATCCGTATTTGGAAAAAACGGGTGAAAAGGAAATGATTGTTCCGGTAGATAAATACGGTGTAAAAATGCTTTCCATAGGCTTTTTCGTAAATAAAGATGATGCTTTGGTCTGGAGAGGAACGATGGCCGGAAATGCTTTGAAACAGCTGATTACCGATGCCAATTGGGGTGAGTTGGATTATTTTATCATAGACCTTCCTCCGGGCACAAGCGATATTCATCTTACAATTGTACAGACGCTTGCCGTGACCGGGGCCGTTGTGGTAACTACGCCGCAAGAAGTAGCGTTGGCCGATGCCAAAAAAGGAATTAATATGTTTACGAGCGAAAAAGTAAACGTACCTGTCTTAGGTTTGATAGAGAATATGGCTTGGTTCTCCCCAGCCGAATTGCCCGAAAACAAGTATTATATTTTCGGGAAAGACGGGGGGAAAAATTTAGCCGAAGCGCTACAGTTGCCTCTATTGGGACAAATACCTATCGTACAAAGCATTTGTGAAGGAGGTGATGCGGGAAAACCCGTAGCGCTGCTCGAAACCGGTATTACAGCTATGGCTTTTCGATGTCTGGCTGAAAATTTAGTCGACAGGGTGAATTTCCGGAACGAAAATTTGGATGCCAGCAAAAAAGTGGAAATGAAGAGAGGAATGCGGTAAAAAACGCCATGACATCTCAACAATAACTTAAAGATTGTTCCATATCTGCTATTAAATCTTCGGCGTCTTCCAGTCCGACCGAAAGGCGGAAAACACCTTCTCCGGCAAAGGTATTCCATGAATCCAACTGCTTTGGCGTAGAAAATTTGAAAGTCGTTTCAAATAATTCCTTGCTGTCTAAGTAAAAAATCAGCGAACGGTGATGCCCCAAAGAAACAGCATAGTGGATGATTTGCAATTTTTCGGCCAATATTCGGGCAGCGGCTTTCCCGTTTGCAAGCTGGAAAGTAAGGATGCCTGAAAAATTGCGCATTTGTCGCTGCGCCAAATCGTATTGAGGATGCGAGGGTAATCCGGGATAAATAACGCGTTTTACTTGCGGGTGTTGTTCCAGAAAAGCGGCGATTTGCAAGGCATTTTCCTGATGGACGCGCATTCGGAGAGGCAAGGTAGCCAATCCTCTCAAAATCAGCCACGCATTGAATGGACTCAATGTCCCGCCAAAACGGATAG
>JAITNQ010000177.1 GCA_031290435.1 Candidatus Symbiothrix sp.
GGAGACAGCATCGGATTCAGGACAATTCCTGTCCAAGACGGAAAATTTATCGCATACCGGATGGAATTTACCGGAAAAAATGCCGGTCATTACAATTTTATGCAGGAATTGGATGTATTGTTTCCTTACAAAAAAAGACCGGATTACAGGCAAGGAAGCGCTATTGAAATTTTCAAAGATTCGGTTGACCTTTGGAAAAAAAACCAGTTGGATTTTTTGGAATCTTATCCGGACAGAGATCAATTTTCCGGAGCATGGGTCAGCTATATAAATGCCTATATTGAAAATCAATACGCTTATCTGCTCTATTCTCCGGTCTATCAAAAATTGATAGACAAAGACAAATTGCCTGCCGACTATTTCAGCAATGTATATCAGTTGCCTTTGGTAGATGAGTCTCTGACGGAGTATTATAAAAGTTCTTTGTTGGTACGGTATATCCGTTTATACTTGGATGACGCATGGTCGAATTTTAACGCTATTTATCAAAACATCAAAGAAAACACCGGCGGCAAAACCCGCGCTTATCTGATAAGCAGCCTTATCGGTATGTTTGCAGATCATCAGGGCGAAGATTACAAGGCGGAATTGTTGCATGCCATAAAAGAATCGGTCGAATATGTATCCGATTCTATATATTTGGAATATATCGGCTTGGCGGAAAATTACTATCTGATTCACAACAAACCGGTTCCGGAGGAGCTTTTGTCAAGCGTTAAATTGAAAAAATATGGCGATAATACGGACATTACCTTAAAAGAACTGTTGAATGAATACCCAAATAAGGCCGTTTATATCGATTTTTGGGCCAGTTGGTGTGCCCCCTGCCGCGAAGATATTGCCGAATCAGGTGAAGCAAAAGCCTACCTGAAAGAGAAAGATGTCGCTTATGTCTATATTTCCATAGACAAGGAAGAAAAAAATTGGCGAAAGGCTACTGTTGAGGATAGTATTGCAGAAAATCAGTATTTGATTGAAGGCGAACGCAATTCTGCATTCGAAAAATATTTGCGGTTTTCTTCCATTCCCCGGTATGTATTATTGGATAAAGAACATAAAGTGAAAATGTCGAATGCACCGCGGCCCAATCAGTACTATTTTTCTCAGTTAAAAGACGAAATACAAAAATTAACGAAACAGACGGTAACTTTTTATTAAATCATTAATAAGTACACGCTCACAACTCTGTGCGCTCCGTGTCCTCTGTGGTTTAAAAACATGTGCAATTCAAATCATCACAAATATTTGTATATATTCCATATCCAATTGATGATGACAAGTACAAGTGCAGGAATAGCAATATACCTTTTCTTTAGCCTTGCTTCCATGTTTTTATAAAAGCGGAAAAAACTGTCTTTGCGGCAGATACAGTCAAACAAAAGCCACAAAGGCAACAGCGCTAAAGCTGCACAAACGACGAATCCGAATGGGTTGGCATAAAAAGCGCCTGCGAAATCACCGTTTAAGAGCGCAATCACTGAATGTGTAGAACCGCAGGACGGGCAGGGTATATGGGTTATTTTGTGGAACAGACACCCTATATATATGGGTGCAATATGAAATATATTCAATATTACCCACACATAGCCTACAAGAGAAGCGACAAAAACGAAAATATACAAGTTCCTTTTTGTCATAAATTTATACGATTGTATCAGTAAATCAAGGCTTGCTGAAATTGCTGTAAGTTTTTTTCCTTTGTAACTCCCATAATCAGGAACCAATCTACGATTGTCCAAACACACAAGCCTCCGCAAGTAAGTAATTTGGCAATACCCAATCCCGAATCTCCGATATAAAAACGGTCGATACCAAGACCTCCGCCCAGCAACGAAATGATAAGCGCTGTGGTGGGGTCTTTGAACTGAATATACTGAATCCGCGTCCATTTCTCTTCAGGTAAGTCCAACAATTGCTGCTTGATTGCAGGTAACTGAAAACTTTCGAAATGTCTGCTGTTTGACATGATAAACAGGTCTACTTTTTGTGAATCCATAAAATAATTTTTAGTCGATAATTGTTTACAAAAGTAAGTATTTTTTTCTACCTTTGCGTTGTTTTCCTAAATAAAAATTTTAATATAGTATATGCCACAAGTAACAACAAATGAAGTAATCGAATGGGCGAGAAATTTTTTACAAAAAGCCGATTCCGAATTAAGCCCGGAAGAAGTGAAAGAACAGAAAAAGTTTGCTTCTTTAGTACAAACGCCAGCGTACAAGACATTCCTTTCGAGGATGTTGGACGAATCATCACAAATCCGTGACAATGGGAAACTGAACAAACGTGTCCGGGAAATTATCAGTGAATATGGTATTCCTGATTTTTTCGGCCCTTTCGACCGTCTCCTGATTCGGGCTTATATGTCCGGCGGATTCCTGTTTCCTTCCATCGCTATGCCGATTTTCAAATCGAAACTCCGCACCGAAACGAGCAAAATTATCATTGCCGAAGAACGTCCCCAATTGACCACCCACCTCGAAAGCCGTTGGAAAAGCAATATTGGTCAAAATGTCAATTTGCTGGGAGAAGTCGTTTTGGGTGATGGAGAAGCCCGGCATCGCTACGAACATTATCTGGAAGCGCTGGAAGAACCGGATATCAATTATATTTCCATCAAATTATCGGGTATTTACGCCCAAATCCATGCTTTAAGTTACGAGCAAAACAAGCAGGAACTCTGCGATATGCTCGCCACCGTTTACCGCAAGGCCATCGACAAGCCATACCTTGACCATAACGGAAACCAGACGTCCAAATTTGTCAATCTCGACATGGAGGAATATAAAGATACGGAACTGACGCTTGATGTATTTATGGCTGTTTTGAGCCGTCCCGAATTCAAGCATTACACGGCAGGAATCGTAATTCAGGCGTATTTGCCCGATGCATCCGGTTTTCAGAAACGCTTGCTGGATTTTGCAAAAAAACGATTGGCCGAAGGCGGCGCCCCCTTGAAAATGCGTTTGGTGAAAGGCGCCAACCTGCAAATGGAAAGCATCGTTTCTTCGTTGCGGGGATGGTCGGTTCCGGTCTTCCCGACCAAAGTGGAAGTAGACGCCAATTACATGCATATTTTAGACACGGCTTTTCTGCCCGAAAATGCAAAAGCTTTGCGCGTCGGCGTCGCTTCTCACAATTTTTTCAGCATCGCTTATGCCCACCTCTTGGCGGAAAAAAACGGCGTTTCGGAATATGTCACCTTCGAAATGCTGGAAGGCATGGCCAACAACCTGCCTCGCGTCATGCGCAAACTGCAAAAACAAATTATCCTGTATACCCCGGTAGTCAAGGCTAAAAACTTCTTGAATGCAGTTTCTTATCTGGTGCGCCGCTTAGACGAAAATACCGGCAAGGAAAATTTCCTGAGCTACTCGTTCAACCTGAAATTAGACAGTCCGCAGTGGAATTTCCTCGCTAACCAGTTCCACGAAGCCTACCAACTGAAAAATACGGTCAATACGATCCCTTACCGTACGCAGAACAGGAACCTCCCCCCAGTCCCTTCCCAAGCAGGGGACTTTGGAGCAGTATTCCGTAATGAACCCGACACCGATTTGGATTTGCCGCAAAACCGTGAATGGGCTTTGAAAATCTTGAAAAAATGGGAAACCGAAGTCAACCCTAACAACTTTATCATACCCGTTCAAATCGGCGACAAAGAAGTGATTACCGACAACAAAAAACAATACTGCGACCGCAGTCGCAACGATAATGTGGTTTTTTGCGAGGCCCATCTTTCCTCCTTGGAACAAGTGCAAAAAATAATGGCCATCGCTGAAGAAGATGCTTCCGGATGGCGGAAAACGCCGCTCAAAAAACGCAAGGAAATTTTGTATCAGGTAGCAGAAAATCTCAGCGCCAAACGTGGCGAACTGATTGGCTGCATGGCGGCTATCACCGGAAAAACCTTTACCGAAGGTGATGTGGAAGTCTCGGAAGCAATTGATTTCTGCCGCTACTATCCGTTATCAATGAAGACTTTTGAGGATTTGGAAACCGTATCTTATACACCGAAAGGGATTGTCATGGTGATTCCGCCTTGGAATTTCCCGCTGGCCATCCCGGTAGGCGGCGTAGCCGCGGCGCTTGCCGGAGGAAACACGGTCATTCTGAAACCGGCTACCGTAGCTTTACCGGTTGCTTGGGAATTTGCCAAGTGTTTCTGGAATGCAGGCGTGCCGAAAGAGACCTTGCAGGTCGTTTGTACGGCCGACCGCAGTTCCTTGAATTACTTAGCGGCGCATCCGTCTGTCAGGCATGTGATTCTGACCGGAGGAACCGATACCGCTTTTCGTCTCTTGGAAAACAGTCCGCGTACACCTTTGTCCGCCGAAACGGGAGGCAAAAACGCTATCATCGTTACAGCCAACGCCGACCAGGACCATGCTATCCTGAATGTGGTTGCTTCGGCATTCAGCAACGCCGGACAAAAATGCTCGGCTTGTTCGCTGCTCTTGTTGGATAAAAAGACCTATAACGATGAAACTTTCAAGTCGAAACTGAAAGACGCCGTCACCAGCCTGCGTACAGGAAGCGTCTGGGATACGATGAATTACGTAGGCCCGATGATTGACAATAAGAATGAAAAACTACTACACGCCATCGAACATTTGGACGAAGGCGAATCGTGGTTGGTCGCCCCGGCGTTTGTAGATGAGAAAAAATACATCCTCAAACCGACTGTAAAATGGGGCGTAAAACCGGAAAGTTATACCTTCCGGAATGAATTGTTCGCCCCGCTTCTATCGGTAGTGTGCATAGACAGTCCGGAACAAGGCATCGCATATGCTAATTCATCGGAATACGGACTTACAGCCGGCTTGCAGAGCTTGAATGAAGCCGAACAAAAACTTTGGAAAAACAGCATCGAAGCCGGTAACCTCTATATCAACCGCGGAATCACAGGCGCCATCGTGCGTCGCCAGCCTTTCGGCGGCATGAAACGTTCGGCTTTCGGCGGTGGCAGCAAAGCCGGCGGCCCGAATTACGTTTCCTGCTTTGTCGAATTTACAGAAACATTGCCGGAAGGAAAAGCCCGTGTGAAAACAGCTGGGGAAAACTACCTGAAAGTCTGGCAAGACGAGTTTGCACAGCCTAAAGACGTCAGTCATATCTACGGAGAAGAAAATATTTTCCGTTATCTGCCCTTAAAAAACATGGGATTCCGGGTAAGTGAAAACGATGACATAACCGATGTGGAATTGGTTTTGACCGCAGCCCGTATCACGAAAACACCTTTAACAGTGAGTATTTCCGAAAACAACGGCAACAAGCAGAAAATCGAAGCCTTGGCTTCCGCATCCGGATGCAAAGTCAAGATTCAGGACGAACAAGCCTTTCTCAATGAGATGGATAAATACGAGCGTATCCGTACCTGTTCCCGCGATTTGTCCGATGCTTTCTATCAAAAAGCGGCTAAACTCGGCAAGCATATTGCTCATAACAAACCTTTGGTTGAAGGACGTTTGGAGTTGCTGCATTACCTGAAAGAACAAAGCATTGCTTATGAATACCATCGTTACGGAAGTATTTTTGGGGAGGAAAAGTAAATAATAAGGCGTTTAACCGCAAAGATGCAAAGAGCGCAAAGAAGATAGATAAAGGGAACTGTTAAAAGTAGTTTCTATCAGTTCCCTGAAGTCTTCTTTGCGCTCTTCGCGTTCTCCGCGGTTAAATCCCTATTTTACTTATTTTTGATTATCTTTTGGACGTCTTCGGTCTTAAATTTTCCCAAGAGGCGGATTACCACACATTCATCTTCGCCATCCACGAACATGAGCAGCGATTTAATCAGTTCACCGTCTTTTTGCGCGTAAAACGAAACATTTTCACCCACTTCCTTTATCTTCATCAAGGCTTCGTAGGACTTATTGCCTTTCAGGAAAGCCGAAACTTCTTTTTGCATCAGTTGCATGCTAGTCTTTTCTTCGGTGGTGAAAATATCAATTTGTTCCAATTTGTCGACAATATCTTTGATATCCACGCCATTCATATTCATGGAAGAAGCCATCCCCGGCACCATGCTCAGGAGTTCTTTTGTTACCGTGACTTGCGTAATATCCTTGTGGTCGGATAGCTTGTCGAATAAATTACTTTGGGCGAAACCCATCCATGTTGTAAGCAACATGATTACTGTTAATAAACTTTTTGTTTTCATCTTTTAAATGTATTATTGAATGTATTATTGAATTTTTCGTTTGTTTTTTCTATCTTATTATTGGCTACAGCCAAATGGTCTAATCCTTTGTTGAAATTCCGCGAAACCAAAATCAAGGCTTTTTGCGCTTCTGTAATTGCTATATCCCGTTCCTCAACCGTATATCCGGTTTGTGCTGTAAGGGGGGCGTCCGATTGCCTACCGGATTGAAAATACAGTCCGACCGATAGCAAAAGTGTGATACCGGCAGCAATTCCGGTTGTCCATAACCGCAGTCGATCGGATTTTCGTTTTGCGCGAATATCTTCTTCAGCCAGTCGGTCAATCAATGCCTCCAACTTAGATTCCAAGTCTGCCGGAACCACTATCTTATCGAATAAATCATCCTCTTTCATTTTTCTCCCATTTTTGATAAAGTTCTTTAATTGTTTTTCTCGCCCGTGAAACAATCATCTTGATGTTTCCTTCTTTCAGTCCGGTTCTCCGGCCGATTTCCGCATCCGGAAGATTATCCCAGATTTTCATCTGAATTACCTGCTTTTGCTGAATCGGTAAACGATTCATAATAACTTGAATATGCTCTAATTTATCTCTGTTTTCAAGTTGTACCGATGACGAATCCGCTACCGGAATATTCATTTCATATATCTGGGATAATTCCGGCCTGACTTTTTTCAGGAAATCCAAACAGTTGTTTTTCAACAAAGTAACGGCAAAACTTTCAGGGTTCAACAACGATTCCAATCCATCACGCTTCTGCCATAATTTGATATATGTTTCTTGAACAATATCTTCTGCATCAGCTTGATTTTCAAGGTATTTATAAGCTATCCCATACAATTTCGCATGATAGGGAATGAATACTTTTTTGAAAATTTCGGCGTTCATTATTTCTTATTCATTTTAATAATTTATAATAATTTGACAACAGAAGATGGTGTGCGCAACAATCATCTTTTACTAATAAGACGAATTTCAGGGAAAATGGTAACAGTAATTCGAGAATTTTGTAAAATTATTATTACTTTTGTAAAAATATTGATTAAAATTATGTTGGGATTTTTCAAAAAAAAATCATATAATAATACTGATAACGAGATAGATACAACTTCCGAAGAAGCAATCATCGACGGAAATGAAGAAAGTGTTGCCGAAAATGAAGACCTTATAAACCGGCTCGAAATACTTTTTAAATACTTAGAGAGCGTCCATGCCGAAGACCGGACGGTTGAATGTAAGATTGCTTTTTTCAAAGACAGTGTATTTTTCGCCAGGATAAGAAAAATATATTGCTTCCTTCCGCTCCACCTCATGCCTTGGGAATACGATAATGAGGAATGGTGGAAAATCATAGCTCCTTCATTGTGCGGAAAAGTCTTCAAATGCAAGGTAAGGGAAATCATCCGTTTGGAAAACAAACGGATTCAGGTGCAAATTGACGCCGGTATACACGAATTTATAGAAGTCGAATTGGTTGAAAACGCCGAATATACGGGAATCATTCTACAAAAATTGCCCGACGGTCTGTTAGTAGATATAGGCATACAATTCCATTGGAGATACGGACCATTAGCCGGTATTATTCAAGCCTCCGATTTTGAAACTTCCGAATTGTTCGATGCTTGCGAAGCGGGACAAACGATAAACGTCAGGTATCTGGGAGAAGGGGAAAATTTCTACCGGTTTGCGCCTCTCGGTCCGGACGAACCGTATTCGGAATACATCGGCCGGATTGTTTGGGTCAGGGTTTGTAAAAATGGAGACGCCGCCATGGGTTATTTGGTGGAAAACAAGTACAAGGCGGCCTTACCTGTGACAAAAACCATTTATCCGGACGGGAAAAAAATCCTGAGAAAAATGAGAAACGAGTGGAAAGACGGAGATATCATCAATTGCGAAGTTATTGATTTTAGGCCTAAAAGAGGATTTATCCTCAAATTTGCGGATACCGAAAGTTTGGACGAAAATAGCTGGATAACGGACGAAATAATTGACTATATCGGTAAAACGGTTGATGTGTATGTCCATAAGGAAAACGGAAAAACCAAGTTACTGATCGACGACAAATACCAAGCGATAATGACCGGCAAGCATGTAGAAAAATTACATGAACTGTACGACGGGGATATTATAGAATGTAAAGTGGGTTCGGTGGATATTTACAAACGTTTTTTCAGGATAAAATAGTTTTAAGAATACATTAAAATAGTATAAATGATTTCCAAATCGGTTTGGAATTTGTTTTTTATGGGTTAAAATCACTACCTTTGTCCGGCTATTTTTAATATATAAAGTTATGCAAAAATTTTTGCTCCTACTGTGTTGCATTCTTTGCCTGCAAGGCATACATGCACAACGTTCGTCACATTTTATTTCTCCCGACCGGCTTTTCAGGGAAGGAAAATATATGTATGCTATCAAGAACTATGCCGGTTGTACGGAGAAATTGCTGGAATACAAGAAGACGGCAACTAATTCCGACTTTATTCAGGAAGCCGATTTCTTGCTGGCTGCTTCGGCTTTTTACGAGAAAAAAGAATCAGCCGGACTCGAACTGAAATATTATTTAGACAAATATCCGGTCAACCGTCACCGCGACGAGGCTTGTTTCATGATAGGGTCTACTCATTTTTCGGCGAAAGACTACCGTGTGGCCATCTACTGGTTCGGACAGGTGGAATTGGATAATCTTTCCCTCGAACAACAGGAAGATTATGCCTACCGTTTGGGATTCTGCTACCTCGAAACCAATACTTTGTCAGAGGCCAAACGCTTGTATACTCTGCTCCGGAGCAACAGTGTAAACTATCGCAATGCCGCTACTTTTTACTTGGCTTACCTCTTTTATACTGAAAATGATTTCAAACAGGCGCTTCCTCTATTTAACCAAATCAAAGACCAATCGGACTTCCGACCGGAAGTTTTGTATTACCTGACCCAGATAAATTTTATGCAAGGCCGGTATTTACAAACTATTAGCGAAGGTATAAGCCTGCTGAATACCTATCCGAATAATAAATTCAATACCGAAATGAACCGTTTGGTTGGTCTTTCCTACTATCATGAAACGGATTATCCGAAAACAATACAATACCTGCGACAATACATTGTATCGGCCGATAAGCCTAATTCGGAAGATTTGTATATTTTAGGTTTGACTTATTTTCATCTGACGGATTATCTAAAGGCTGTCGAATATCTGAGTCGGAGCAATCCGGCTAATACCGCACTCGGACAAAACACCTACCTTTATTTAGGTCAGTCGTACTTGGGAAAAGGAGATAAAGAGCAAGCGTTGATGGCTTTCCAATCCGCTTCCCGCATGGATTTCGACCTGCAAATCAAGGAAGCTTCTCTTTATAATTATGCCATGCTCCTGCACCAAAACTCAGTTTCGGCTTTCGGAGAATCGGTTACCGTATTGGAAAACTTCTTGAACACTTATCCCCGCTCTATTTATTCCGACAAAGTGAACGATGCCTTGGTCGATGTCTACCTGACTACCAAAAACTACGAAACCGCTTTGGCTTCCATTGAAAAAATCAAAAATCCGGCTGCTAAAATCTTAGAAGCCCGGCAAAAAATTTATTTCTATCTGGGAACCGTAAACTATACAAACAGCAATTACAGTGAGGCGATCAATAACTTCACCCACTCCATAACCGCAGGCAATTATGCCGTGAATGAAAAAAATGAGGCTATTTATTGGCGCGGTGAAACACATTATAAAACAGGTGACTATGTACATGCCGCCTATGATTTCCAAGATTATATTAATTCAGGAAACAAATCCGGCAACCTGCTCGGCATGGCGCTCTACAACTTAGCTTATTGCGCTTTCAACCGTCAGCAATATAAGGTGGCAGAAACCGGTTTCCTCCGTTTCATCAATCAAGAGAAAGCAAAGACATCCATTTTAGCTGATGCTTATGCCCGTCTGGGTGACTGTTATTTCTACGGCAGACAATTCGAAAATGCCGGGAATGCTTACAATAAGTCCGTTTCCACAATGCCTGCCATGGGCGATTACGCCTTGTTCCAAAAAGGATATATCATGGGCTTGCAAAAAAATTATCAAGGGAAAATCGTGCAAATGGACAAGTTAATTGCAGATTATCCGCAATCGACTTATATAACCGATGCGCTTTACGAAAAAGGGCGCACGTATGTCTTGATGGAAAATGATAAGGCGGCTATCGAAACTTACCAAAGCCTTTGTACCGGCTTCCCGGAAAGCAATAATGCGCGTAAAGCCGGCTTGCAAATCGGATTGCTTTATTTCAATGACAACCAATCCCAGAATGCAATTGCGGCCTATAAGAGTGTAATTGAAAAATACCCCGGCAGCGAAGAAGCCAAAGTAGCCGTACAAGATTTGAAATCGGTCTATTTTGACCTGAACGACGTGGGCGGATATGCCGATTATGTAAAATCGTTGGGAGGGCTTGTCCGTTTCGACATCACCGAACAGGATTCCCTGACTTACTTGGCTGCAGAACGGTTTTTTATCCGCAACGATATTAAACAGGCGCAGAAGGCATTGCTCAACTATCTGCAATCTTTCCCTTCCGGCGCTTTCAGTACGAATGCCCACTATTACCTTGGACAAACTTATTACGCCGAAAAACAATATACCCCGGCCATGCAGGAATTTGAAAAAGTGCTGCAAGCCGGAAACAACCAATTCACCGAAGAAACCATTGCCCGCGTAGCGGAACTGCAATTCTCCAATGGAGATTATGCAGGCGCTCTGGTATCTTTCGAACGATTGCAGAACACGGCGGAAAGCAAGAAAAACCGTGATGCGGGCGCTATGGGTATTATCCGTTCGGCTACGCAACTCAACAAGCCCACACCTGTAGTGACCGCCGCCAATCTTTTGCTCAAAAACGAAAACATAGACCCGTCTTTAGCAGAAGAAGCCAAATATTTCAGAGCGAAAGCATTGATGGTGTTAAACGAAAAAACCTTGGCCGAAAAAGATTTACAGGATTTATCGAAAGATACGCGAACTACATTTGGCGCGGAAGCCAAATACTTGTTGGCGCAATATTATTTCGACAACAAGCAAACCGGTAAAGCCAAAGAAATTGTCCGGGATTATATCAAACAGGGAACACCGCATGCCTATTGGCTGGCTCGCAGTTTTATCCTGATGTCGGATATTTTCGATTCGGAAGGAGACCTATTGCAAGCTCGCCAGTATTTGGAAAGTTTGCAAAGCAACTATACCAACACGGAAGATGATATTCAAAACAAAATCAATAGTCGATTGGAAGCATTATGAAGACAAAAAGATATATATTTTCAACAATAGCCTTTGCCGTTTGTTTCATGTTCTCTGCACAGGCTCAAATCGTTCGGAATGATTCTCTTCTGAACCGGGAAATGACTTTGGAAAAGGAATACAATCCCACCATCAAGGATGCCGTCAAACTGAACCAACTTCCGGAATTACGGGAACCTCAGGCTACTAAATCCAAAGTGGAATTTTCGAATTACGCTGTTCCTTATGAGGTGAAAAACGGCCTTGTTTACCTGAAGCCCCAGACTTATCTCAGCAATATAAACTATTCTAAATACAGGGGATACCTGACCGCCGGACTTGGTACGCTCATGAATATAGACGCCGATTTGGGCTATCAGCTACTGAACTCCGGGACAGACCATCTGAGCGTTTTCGCATCTCACCGCTCCGGCAACAACGATGTTACGAATCTGCAAATCGAAGAAAAACAAAAATTCAAACTCAACGATACTTGGGGCGGAATTGATTTTCTTCATAATTTTGGAACCGTCAAATTCGGTTTGGATGCAAAATACACGTATGCTTCTTTCAATTATTCGGGGCTTAGTTCGGATAGTTATGTTGGCCCACACACTCCGGGTCAGGCGCCTTATAGCATAAACACGTTTCCGAATCAGGCAAATAATATGTTAGAAATCCATACAAGCATTTCTTCGGAAGCAGCCAATAAGATGAATTACAAAATCAATGCGGTGTATACCCGTTTCGATCAAAAATACTACGAAACAACACGCGATACGGGCAGACAAGAAAGCCGGATTTTGATTGATTGGGATTTTCATAAAAACTTTAATTCAACCATGGGTAGTGGATTTGCCGGTTTCTTTAAAAATTATGCTTATGCTTCCCTGTTGGACTGGCTCAAAGAAGGTGATAATTTGGCGATTTACGGCAATTCAAATTATTCCATCCTTTCCTTGAATCCGTATTTTTATTTGGAAGGCGATAATTTAGACCTCACTTTGGGTGGAAAAATTGATGTTGAATTTGGCGGACGTGATAAAGTAGTAGGCGCAATTAATTTGCTGTTTAATTATTACCCCAGCGATTATTTCCTGTTTTATGTAAAGACAGATGGCGGCAGAAAAGACAATAGCAATTACGCTTCTTTTTATGAAAACCGTTATATTTCACCTTATTATCGGGTCTGGGATTCCCGGACGCCTTTGGACGGAACCGTAGGCCTCAAATTTTTACCTGTTTCAACGCTGAGCCTGGATGTTTTCGGTGGATATAAAATTACCATGGATGAACATTTTTACTTTCATGCAAGCAATTATCCCGAAACAGACGGAATCACAGGCACCGTATTGTATCCCGAATATCAGAACGCTAACACATTCAAAGTTGGCGCCGATATAAAATATGCCCTCTCCGACCTCTTTGAAGTGGATTTAAAAGGGGTTTATTATCAATGGGAAATCAAGGAAAAACAATCTACGACCAATTCCCGTGTTTTTGGCGCTTGGCACAAGCCCCGGTTTGTCGCCGATTTGAATACGGCTTACCGGGTTCCGCTATTTCCTTTACGGTTCGATTTATCGTATCATGCAGAATACGGGAGAAAATCCCCGGATTATTTAGCGTCGGCTGATGGTGAGATTGTCAAGATGAAAGACATTCATGATTTATCCCTGAAAGCGACTTATCCTATCACTGATTTTTTCTCGGCTTATTTATACACAAACAATCTCTTGTTCCAAAAATATGATATTTGGTACGGTTATCCGGCTCAAAATTTCAACATAATGGGCGGAATAAGTTTTTTGTTTTGATTTTTTATTAACTTTGCAGGCTCAAAATTTTGAATAAAAACATGCAAAAGAATCTTGTAATTGTAGAATCACCGGCAAAAGCTAAAACCATCGAAAAATTCTTAGGTTCCGACTATAAGGTATTATCCAGTTACGGACATATCCGTGATTTAAAGGATAAAGACTTGGGAGTGGATGTAGATAATGATTTCAAACCGGAATATGTTGTATCTTCCGATAAGACTGAGTTGGTGAAAACGCTTAAAAAAGCTGCCAAAGAAGCCCAAACGGTTTGGTTGGCGTCTGATGAGGATCGTGAAGGAGAAGCTATTGCCTGGCATCTTTATGTCGTGCTTGGCTTGAATAAAAACGATTCCAAAAGGATCGTTTTCCACGAAATTACGAAAAATGCCATACTGGACGCCATCGAAAATCCGCGGGATATTGATTTGAACTTGGTGGACGCCCAACAGGCACGACGGGTCTTAGACCGGATTGTGGGTTTTGAACTGTCGCCCATTCTTTGGAAAAAAATCATGCCGTCCCTCTCGGCAGGCCGTGTGCAATCGGTGGCCGTCAGGCTGATAGTGGAACGTGAACGGGAAATCAACCAGTTCAATTCGGTGGCTTATTTCAAAGTGAACGCCGTTTTTGTCCTTCCCGATGGCGGTCAGTTGAAAGCAGAACTCAATAAACGTTTCAATTCGGAAAAGGAAGCCTATGCTTTCTTGGAAAGCCTGAAAGACTCCGTATTTACGATCGAAGACATCAATACGAGACCCGGAAAAAAATCACCGGCGCCTCCTTTCACTACTTCTACCCTACAGCAGGAAGCCTCTCGCAAAATCGGGTTCTCCGTAGCCCAGACTATGGCGGTCGCCCAAAAATTATACGAAGCAGGATTGATTACCTACATGCGTACCGATTCGTTGAACCTTTCAACCCTCGCGCTGAATGCCGCAAAAAAAGAAATTGAAGGAGAATTTGGAAGCAATTATATAAAAATACGTCAATATCAGACAAAAACCAAAGGCGCACAGGAAGCCCATGAGGCTATCCGGCCCTCTTACCTGAACAATCGTACAGTCAAAGCTTCCGCTCAAGAACAGAAACTCTACGAACTCATCTGGAAACGAACCATCGCTTCCCAAATGGCCGACGCCGAACTGGAACGGACGACCGTCACCATCGGTATCAGCAATCATGCGGGAGAAAAATTCTTGACAACCGGCGAAATCATCAAGTTCGACGGATTCCTGCGGGTCTATATGGAAGACAACGATGATGAAAATCAAGATGAAAATCAGGATGTTATCCTGCCTCCCATGCATTTAAATGAACGTTTGGATTTGTCTGAAACAGTTGCCGCGGAAAAACTCACTCAAAAACCGTTCCGTTATACCGAAGCCAGTCTCGTGCGTAAAATGGAGGAATTGGGCATCGGACGTCCTTCTACTTATGCCCCCACGATTTCGACTATTCAACAACGGGGCTATGTTATCAAAGGAAACAAGGATGGTGAAAGTCGGCAGTTTGTCACGTTGATACTGAAAAATAAATCCATCAGTAAGAAAGTAAAAACCGAAACGGTCGGCGCCGATAAATCCAAATTATTGCCCACCGATTCTGGAATCATTGTCAACGATT
The DNA here is from genome assembly GCA_031290435.1 of Candidatus Symbiothrix sp. Lineage (GTDB taxonomy): Bacteria > Bacteroidota > Bacteroidia > Bacteroidales > Azobacteroidaceae > Azobacteroides. The sequence continues at coordinate 14,870 of JAITNQ010000177.1, forward strand.
TCCTGACGGAAAATTTCCCGAATGTATTGGAATATAATTTCACGGCAAACTTGGAAAAAGAATTTGATAAAGTAGCGGACGGAGAGATACATTGGACGGATACACTCCGTAACTTTTACGATCTATTTCATCCGATAGTGGTTTCGGTTTCGGCTTCCAAGTCGGAATTGAAAGTAGGAGAAAGGCTTTTGGGAACCGATCCGCAATCGGGGAAACCGATTTCGGTGAAGATAGGCCGGTATGGTCCTTTTGTGCAAATCGGTTCGGCGGAAGACGAAGAAAAGCCGCGGTTTACGTCCTTAGCCAAAGGTCAGTCTATTGAAACCATCACCCTGAAAGAGGCCTTGCAACTTTTCGAATTGCCCCGGACAGTTGGCGAATTGGACGGTAAGACGGTGACGGCAGCCATCGGTCGTTTCGGGCCTTACCTGCGCTACAACAATGCTTTTGTCACAATTCCCAAAGAATACAGTCCGCTTCACATTAAGATTGACGAAGCTATCAGACTGATTGCCGAAAAACAGGAGAAAGAGGCCAAAAAACAAATCAAATCTTTTCCGGAAGATGAAAAACTATTAGTCCTCAACGGTAAATACGGTCCTTACATATCTTACGATAAGACCAACTACAAAATCCCTAAAGGAATTGTTCCGGCAGAACTCTCGTTTGCGGAAGCGATGGAGATTATCAAAGCGACTCCTGAGAAGACGGCAAAAAGGAAATCAAACGCACCGGTGAAATCGACAAAAACAAAAACACCGGCGACAAAAGCAACAACAGCTAAAAAGAAAACAACAACTAAAAAGAAATAATAAAACAATTATTGCAAACAATAAAATCTATTCACCATACAAACAATTGTAATTATTATGAGAAAATATTTTTTTATTTTAAGTTTATTAATAATGATATATTCAGCCTGTCAAGACAATAAAAAAGCGCTTGACCCAAAAAATCCTTTTGCATCCGAGTTTAATACGCCGTATGGAGTTCCTCCTTTCGACCAAATCAAACCGGAGCATTACAAACCTGCATTTCTGGCGGGAATCGAACAACAAATTGCCGAAATAAAGACAATTACAGATAATTCCGAACCGGCCGTATTTGAGAACACTGTCTTGGCATTAGAAGAAACAGGAAGTCTGCTGGATAGGGTTTCCAGCGTATTTTTCGCTATTTCAGGGGCAAATCAGGATAGTGTAATACAGGATATTGAAGCAGAAATTACACCGTTATTGGCAAAGCATCATACGAATATTTTTCTGAATGATAAGTTGTTCGCCAGAATAAAAACGGTATATGAGGCTATTCCAACTGCCGGTCTGAACGTTGAACAAAAAATGTTAGTAGAAAATTATTATAAAAATTTTGTTCGGTCAGGAATCTCATTAGCTGAATCTCAGAAAAAGAGATTGCGGGAAATCAATGAAGAACTGTCGCTACTCACTTTTAATTACGGCAAAAATTTATTGGAAGAAACCAATGCTTTTTTATTGGTTATTGATGACCCTGCCGACCTGTCCGGTTTACCGGCCGGTGAAGTGGAAATTGCAAGTCAAACGGCTAAAAAGAAAGGTTTGGATGGAAAATGGGTTTTTACATTGAGTAAACCGAGTTGGGTGCCTTTCCTGCAATATGCAGCGAATCGCGCTTTGCGTGAAAAACTCTACAAAGCCATGTATAACAGGGGAAATAACGGTAATGAGAATGACAACAAAGCAATTATCTCGAAAATCGTAAACCTCCGGCTTGAAAAAGCCAATTTGCTGGGCTACAAATCCCATGCCGATTTTATGCTGGAAGAAACCATGGCGAAAACACCTGCCAATGCCCTTAAATTATTGGATGACATTTGGAAATATGCACTTCCTCAGGCAAAGACGGAAAAAGAAGCATTGCAAAAGTTAATTGATGAAGAAGGCGGCAATTTCAAATTGGCATCATGGGATTGGTGGTATTACACGGAGAAACTTCGTGCAAAGAAGTACGCTTTGAATGAAGAAGAAGTAAGACCCTATTTCGTATTGGAAAATGTGCGGGACGGCGCCTTTGAAGTGGCTCACAAATTGTATGGTATTCAGTTCAAAGAAATTCAAAATATACCGGTATATCAGAAAGATGTAAAAGCATTCGAAGTCAATGATGCAGATGCTTCCCTTATTGGGATCATCTATTTGGATTATTTTCCCCGGGAAGAAAAGAGAAACGGCGCATGGATGGGTAATTTCAGGGAACAGTCCGCCGTCAATCAGGGAAATTTTATTCATCCTATTGTATACAATGTCGGTAATTTTGCTTTACCGGCCGGTGACGACCCCTCTCTTTTGACAATTGATCAGGTGGAAACTTTGTTCCACGAGTTCGGACACGCTTTACACGGACTGCTTTCAAAATGCACCTACAAAAGTATCTCCGGAACCAATGTCTACCGCGATTTTGTTGAGTTACCCTCTCAGATAAACGAACACTGGGCTTTCTATCCGGAAGTCATGAAATCTTATGCAAAACACTATAAAACCGGTGCAATTATCCCGGACGCTTTGATAGAGAAAATAGAAAAAGCAAGTAATTTCAACCAAGGATTCTCGACTACCGAATTGGTTGCAGCCGCTATCTTAGATATGAAATGGCACACCATCGAAACGCCGTTGACGGTTGATGTTGAAACTTTTGAGAATAATTTACTAAATGAAATCGGACTTATTCCGGAAATTATTGTCAGATACAAGAGCGCTTATTTCTCCCATGTTTTCGACGGCGGTTATTCTGCCGGCTATTACAGCTACCTTTGGTCGGAAGTGTTGGATGCAGACGCCTTCCATGCATTTGTAGAAAAAGGGAATATATTTGACCCTGAAACCGCTCATTCCTTCCGCGAAAATATCCTGTCAAGGGGCGGAAGCGAAGACCCTATGGTTTTGTACCATCGCTTCAGGGGCGCTGATCCTAATCCGGCATATCTGCTCCAGAACAGGGGATTTAGGGGTAAGTAGATACGCAAATGGTGTTGATAGGCTTGTATCACTCAAACAGCGGAATATAGAATGGCACATCTCCATCCCCGTTTGTTCCGAAAAAAACAAGATAATTTATAGGCACAACAACCGGATAACAGATAACTGTCGCTCCCCATCCCAAGCCTCTCCTGAACTCCGGCCAACCCCAGATTGTTCCGGATTTATTTTTAGTATAAAATG
>JAITNQ010000192.1 GCA_031290435.1 Candidatus Symbiothrix sp.
TCGTGTAATTTGTGTAATTCGTGTAATTCGTGTAATTCGTGTAATTCGTGTAATTCGTGTAATTCGTGTAATTTGTGGAAAAAAAACAATCATGTAATTCGTGGAAAAAAAATATTATCCATACCATATTTATGGTATTGCAAGATTCCGAAAATAGTTATACTTTTGCACCAAATTAATATTATGGCGAAAATAGCAAAAAAACTAACGGAATTAATCGGGAACACCCCGCTTCTCGAATTGAGTAAAATTGAGAAACTCAACAAGATTGACGTGCAACTCGTCGGTAAACTTGAATATCTGAATCCGGCGCGGAGCGTAAAAGACCGCATCGGTTTGTCTTTGATTGAAGACGCTGAGGAAAAAGGTTTGCTCACATCGCAAACCATTATCATTGAACCTACAAGCGGCAATACAGGTATTGCGCTGGCATTCATTGCAGCCTCAAAAGGCTACAAGTTAATACTCGCCATGCCGGATACCATGAGCATTGAACGCCGTAGCCTGTTGCGGGCTTTGGGGGCGGAACTCATACTTACACCCGGCTTTGAAGGCATGAGCGGCGCTATCCGTAAAGCGGAAGAGTTGCAGATACAATACCCCAATTCATTTATTCCTCAACAGTTTCAAAATCCTTCCAACCCACAGATTCATCGCGTTACTACTGCTGAAGAAATATGGCGTGATACGGACGGGAAAGTTGATATTTTTGTATCGGCTGTAGGTACGGGAGGCACGATTACGGGCGCCGGAGAAGTCCTGAAAAAATACAACTCCAACATCAAAATCGTGGCTGTCGAGCCTTTCGATTCACCCGTTTTGTCGGGCGGTAAACCCGGTCCGCACAAGATACAGGGCATTGGCGCCGGATTTATACCCGAAGTATTCAATCCCAAAATTGTAGATGAAATATTTAAAGTCAAAAACGAAGAGGCTTTTGAAACCAGCCGTCTTCTGGCGCGTACGGAAGGTCTTCTGGTTGGCGCATCTTCTGGAGCCGCCGTTTTTGCCTCTGTCCAAATAGCCAAAAGGGTTGAAAATAAAGGCAAAACCATCGTAGCTATCCTGCCCGACACCGGCGAAAGATATTTATCAACACCACTTTATCAATTTGAATAATTTTAAAACTTATGATAACAATTACAGTAAACGGTAATCCGCATGAATTTGAGGCTTCGCTCTCTTTGGCAAAACTGATTGTCCTTAACAACATTATCCAACCCGATATGGTATCGGTGCAGTTAAACGGCGAATTTGTTTACAAGGCAGATTATGAAACCATTGAGTTAAAAGACGGCGACGAAGTCGATTTTCTCTATTTCATGGGAGGAGGACAATAAAATGGATTTCACAGAAGAACAAATTACACGTTACAGTCGGCATATTTTGCTTCAGGATGTAGGCGTCGAAGGTCAGGAAAAAATAAGCAACGGTAAAGTGCTGATTGTCGGCGTCGGAGGATTGGGTGCGCCGGTCGCTTTCTATCTGGCTGCGGCAGGCGTCGGAACAATAGGCATCATCGACGGAGATGTGGTGGATTTAAGCAACCTGCAAAGGCAAATTATCCATTTCACCCAAGATGTGAACAAGCCTAAAGTCCTGTCTGCCAAAGAAAAAATCCATCAACTCAATCCCGATGTCAAGGTGGTTACTTATCCAACTTTATTTGTGGCAGACAATGCGTTGGATATTATCAAGGATTACGATTTTATCGTGGACGGAACAGATAATTTTCCGGTGAAATTTCTGATTAACGACGCTTGTGTAATTGCCGGTAAACCATTCTCTCACGGAGGAATATTGCGATTTGACGGACAAACGTTGACTTACGTACCGGGAGCGGCTTGTTACCGTTGCCTGTTCCATTCCCCTCCTCCGCCCAACGCCGTGCCGACCTGTTCGCAAGCCGGTGTTCTGGGAGCAGTTGCGGGCATGCTGGGAACAATTCAAGCGGCAGAAGCGCTGAAATATCTGACTGGGGTTGGTGAATTATTGACCAACAGATTACTTTCGTTCAATGCAAAAACCATGGATTTCAGAACCGTCGGAACACGACCCTCGGATAAATGTCCTGTCTGTGGTTCTCATCCTACAGTAACACAATTAATAGATTACGAACAAGCGGTTTGTGATATATCAAACCGCAAAAAACACTAAATAAAAAAATGGCAGAAGAAAAACAAATAACAAAAAAGTTATCCATCATCGCTTTCAGCGGCGATTTCGATAAGTTGACGGCCGTCTTTACATTGGCCACAGGAGCGGCTGCTACCGGTTACGAAGTAAATCTGTTTTTCACGTTCTGGGGATTAGACGCCATCAAAATTAAACAAGGACGTTCTCCGGTCGGGAAAGGTTTTTTACCCAAGCTATTCGGCCTCATGATGGGCGGATTGAAGGCGTCTCCCGTGAGTCGGCTCAATTTTTGGGGAATCAGCCCTAAAATTTTCCGTCACATGATGAGGAAAAACAATGTCGCCACATTAGAAGAATTGGTGGATGCAGCGAAACAATTGGGTATTCATTTCTATGCCTGCGAAATGGCCATGCACATACTCGGATTGCAAAAAAGCGATTTTATCCCGGAAATAAAAGATGTATTGGGCGTAGCTACCTTTTTGCAATTGTCGGAAGGTGGACAAACGCTGTTTATTTAACTCCACCCCTAAACCCCTAAATCCCCTAAAGGGGACTTGGGGAAGTGAGATTTTCAAGAGAGTAAAAATGGGAAGAATAAAATGATAACAAATATTGATAAACATACTCAGCCAAGTCCCCTTTAGGGGATTTAGGGGTAGTAAGAATAAAATGATAACAAATATTGATAAACATACTCAGCCAAGTCCCCTTCAGGGGATTTAGGGGTAGTAAAGGTAAAATTATGGCAAATATTGATAATACATACTCAGCCAAGTCCCCTTCAGGGGATTTAGGGGTTTCAGGGGTTTATTATTTAGATGTAACGAAAGAGCATTGTCCAATGACTTTCGTGAAAACGAAAATCGAACTGAACAAACTTCAGAAAGGAGATATTCTGCATGTGAAAGTGACGGAAGGCGAACCCTTGGAAAACATTCCGAAAAGTGCTGAAGAACAAGGATTTAATGTGTTGTCGGTGAAAGAAACCGAAACGCAGGGTATTTACAATATTGAGATAAAAAAATGATTTTTATTCCTCAGAGCATTATTGACGGCATCATTGCGCAAGCTCGGAATGAATTGCCGGACGAGGCTTGCGGACTTCTGGTCGGAAGTAGAGACGTGTCACGCCACGTCTTCAAGCAATATCCTTTGACGAACATCGACCACAGTCCCGAACATTTCTCTTTCGACCCGAAAGAACAATTCGGCGTATTGCGGGATGCACGTTCGCAAGGATGGCAGATCATCGCCAACTATCACAGTCACCCCGAATCGCCTGCCCGTCCTTCGGAAGAGGATATTCGGTTGGCTTTTGACCCGGAAATTATCTATATAATCCTGTCTTTGCAGGAAAAAGACAATCCGGTAATCAAGGCGTTTTCGATTGAGGGAGGAAAGGTGGAGGAAGTACCCCTAAATTCATGTGATATTGTTTAATTTTATAATCTCAATAAAGTTTTCCTTGATATTTTACTTTCCAAAGTTTTCAATATTACGTCTAAATCCACATTTGCTTCCGCTTTTAGTCCTAAACATCGGGCAATACCGTCTGCATTGGTACTTGCTCGCGCTAAAAGAGATAGGCGATATTTATTGCTGTCGGGAATCAATTGATAACTATGAAAATGAAATGAGTCACCGATTTTAGGTGTGGTTGATATATGCCCAAACGAAAATTCCTTTTTCATATAACTCATCAAACAATTCTGCAATACTAAAACAAGATGTTTGTTTAGATTTTCAAAAGTTGAAATTTTGTGATGCATTTGTACCAAAATTGTCTTTGCCGTCATCTTCCAATTCATGCCAAAAGTCGCATTTTCATCGTAAGCAGGTTGTTTTATTCCTATTGATTCTAAAAATGATTGACGATAGCCCCACACTGAGCCTGTTGTATCCAATGTTTGTAACTCAATCCCTGCAAAGTCTTTGACTTTACCATCTTTCACGGAGGCAAGGACATAATCAACACTACCGCCCGGAATTGAAATTTCGGAAATAATGTGCAATTCATTGCCGGGTTCATGCAATGTCAACAAATGAATACAGTCTAAAAATATTTGATTGTTTTCGATTAATCGGTGCGGACAAATAATCACGTTGTCATTATTTTTACCATATGCAACCGTACATGTACCAATAGCAACAGATGCCTCACTCTTTCGAGTCTTAACACATTTCTTTCTGATAAAAGGGCAGTGTTGCTTTGTAAGTAAATTATCCCACTTTATTCTCTTACACAAAGTACTTTCGGCAAATAATTCGACTATTTTTTGATGTTCCATTTTCAGAATAGATTTAAATGTAATTGAGATACCCGTTGTTTTGCGATATTGATATATTCTTGCGATATATCAATGCCTATTGACCTGCGTTGTAAATCATATGCTACTTTATTGGTTGTGCCTGAACCACAAAAAGGGTCAAGGACGATTCCGTCGGGCGGACAAGTGGACAAGATCGGGATTTTACATAAATCTTCGGGATAGACGGCATAGTGTTTTTCTCTATTTTGAGTATCTTCGGGTAATATTTCCCAAATATCAGTAGGCAAAGCGCCATTTTTGCTGTAAAAGAGAAAATAGTATCCTTTTTCTTTTAACTCTTTTGCTCTTCCAGATACTCGTTCCGAATCGGAATGTGTGGCTCGTTGTTGGTTGCGAATAATCATCCTAAAATCGGGGATTTCACTCTTTTCAACCTTTTGCAGAACTTGTAGTAAATCTTGCATTGCCATTGCTTTTTCTTCCTTAGAAAGAGAAGTAGACAGCTCTATTTGCCGTTTATATCGAACTCCACAAACGCCCGAAGACGAAACTATAGCGCCGTTTCTAACTGTTGTGGTCTGCGGATTCATGCGGATAGCCTCATCATTATAGTAGTAATCATTGGATTTAACAAAATGAAAAATCATCTCGTGAATATTGCGCAATTTATCGGACGAACTATCCATTGCCCCTTTATGCTTATTCCATATCACATCGTTACGTAATATCCAACCTTGCTCATCCATCATTCTAATAGCAATGCGCCATGGAATACCCTGTAAAGATTTGTTTTTATATGTATCTCCAATATTCAACCAAAAAGAACCGGCGTTTTTTAATACACGTTGTATTTCTTTTGTGATTTTTAGTAGGTTGTCAATAAAATGTTCCGGTTTGCTTTCTAATCCTATTCCACCATTTTCATAACAACGTTGTCCCCAATAAGGCGGACTTGTCATACAGCAATCTATACTTTCGCTCGGTATTCGTTTAAGAATATTCAATGAATCACCCGTGTAAAAACAGGGAGTCGTATTTTCTATACTTAAACTTTCAAAAATAAAATTAATATTGCCCACATCTTTTTGAGTATTTACGAGGGAAGTAATATCACCATTCCCTCTGTGTTTTAGTTCACTAATATATTCTTTCGCTATCATCAATGTACAATTATTTAAGATTACAAAGTTACAACTTCTTTTTGAGTTTCATTATCGGTTTTAAAATTAAACTTACATAAAACAATTCATCGAAATGATGAAACGCAAAGATACGATATTTTCCTCATTAACCAAAACTTAAAATCTTTACATATCAGAGAATAGGGTGATTTATTTCACCGGTTTGCGGAGTACAAGCGTGTTTTATCAAAATAAATACCATGTTTATGGTATTTCCTGATAGGTAATTATACTTTATCTTTGTAGAAATATTTTTATACAGTTATGGAACAAAACGAATTACAACGCAGTATTGCGACTGCAACCGCTAAGAAATTAGCAACTACCACAAAGACAGCTCCGCAGATGGGCTCTATCACGCCGAGGTTATTGTTAAA
>JAITNQ010000275.1 GCA_031290435.1 Candidatus Symbiothrix sp.
TAGGAGCGAAAGCGCAAAAATTTGCATTGATGGATATGGAATATATATTGAAAAATATTCCGGCATACGAAATGGCAAACGAACAATTGAATTCCATTTCGAAAAAATGGCAGGCGGAAGTAGAAACTTTGCAACAAGATGCACAGAACCTTTATAAGACCTATCAGGCTGATTTAGTATTCCTTTCCGCAGATATGAAATCTAAAAGAGAGGCTGAAATCGTGGCAAAAGAACAAGCGGCGCAAGACTTGAAACGCAAGTATTTCGGCGCCGAGGGAGAATTGTTTAAGAAGCGGGAAAGCCTTATCAAACCGATTCAGGATGAGATATACAATGCCGTCAAAGAAATTTCGGAAAGACAAGGATATGCCATGGTTATTGACAGAGCTTCGGATAGAAGCATTATTTATGCTACGCCGAAAATAGACGTCAGTAATGAAATCCTCACAAAATTAGGATATTCAAAATAATTGTGTAACTTTGCGCCCGCAATTGAAATTTAAACTTAATTATTTTTATTATTTATGTATAAAAAATTTGTATTATTTATTTTAGTGTTGTTCCCCGTTGCAATATTTGCACAAGAGGTACAGCGGATTGCCCATGTAAATTATGGCGAGGTAGTTATGGCTATGCCTGAATATGCACTCATGCAGGATTCTTTGAAAAAACAAGAGGAAGCCTTTGTTACAGAACTGAAAATCTTGCAAGAAGACTGGGTCAAAAAATCAAACGATTTTGCAGAACAGCAAGATAAATTAAACGAAAGTATCAAGACCCGCAGAACGCAAGAGTTATATGAATTGCAATCAAGAATGCAGGATTTTGAACAATATGCCAGAGAACAACAAGAAAAATTAAGTCAGGCATTATTGGCTCCTATTTTGGAGAAATTTCAAAAAATCATCGGTGAAGTAGCCGTGGAGAATCATTTTACTTACGTCTTGAATGCAAGCGGAATCCTCTATTCTTCTCCGCAAGGTTTAGATGCAACACCTTTGGTGAGGAAAAAATTAGGCTTGAAATAAAATCCATCTGAAGAAAAAATGGTGAAACCAGCCGGTAGGCCCATCGGCATTTTCGATTCGGGGTATGGTGGCCTTACCATTTTAGAAGAGATTCGCAGGCAATTGCCCGGATACGATTATCTGTATCTGGGCGATAATGCCCGCTCGCCTTATGGAACCCGCTCATTTGAAGTCGTCTACGAATTTACCCGGCAAGCCGTCAAATGGCTTTTCAAACAAGACTGCCATTTGATTATTTTAGCTTGCAATACAGCTTCCGCCAAAGCCTTGCGAACCATACAACAAAAAGATATTCCCCAATTAGACCCTAATAAAAGGGTTTTAGGCGTCATCCGGCCAACCGTTGAATGTATCGGCAAAATTACAAAAAAACAACATATTGGTGTGCTCGCAACGCCCGGAACCATCACATCCGAATCTTATCCTATTGAGATAAAGAAATTGTTTCCGGAAATGATCGTTACCGGAGAAGCCTGTCCCATGTGGGTGCCCTTGGTCGAAAACGGCGAACACGATAAACCCGGCGCCGATTACTTCGTCAAACAAAATATCGACCATATCTTTGAAAAAGACCCCCTGATTGATACACTCATTTTGGCTTGTACGCATTATCCCTTATTGGAAAATAAAATACGGCGCTTTCTTCCGAAACAGGTAGCGTTGATATCCCAAGGCCGGTTTGTAGCAGAAAGTCTGGCCGATTACTTGCACCGGCATCCTGAAATAGCGGAGAAATGTTCAAAAAATGAGACCTGCCGTTTTTTTACGACTGAGTCGGAAGAGAAATTCTCAAGCATGGCTTCTTTGTTTCTATCCGGAGAAATTGATGCAAAACGCATCGTATTAGAAGATGTGGAATGAAGCTACACAACGGTTTATACGGGAACACCGGTGCGATGATAGCCGGGATTTAGCGCTCCATTCCAAAACCGTAAGCGAAGAAATAGATCTTCCCTGGGCGCTGACACAGATTGAAGGCCGACAAACCATCGAAAAAAAAATTCCGTCATGGTTTCAATCGGACGATATAATTTATCCATCCCATCTTGCCTTGGAGCAATGTTCCTCTGAAGCGACCGCCCGTTACAAAGCCTCCCTGCTTTCGGGGTTTTCTTTTGCCGATTTGACCGGTGGATTCGGCGTGGACTTTGCTTTTATTGCACCAAAATTCAAAGCGGCTTACTACATTGAAAGACAACAGGCGCTGTGTAAAATTGCAGCCCATAATTTCAAAGCATTGGATTTGCATTCCGCAAAAATAGAAAATGCGGACGCAAGGGATTATTTACAACAAATGCGCCCGGTCGATGTTATTTTCATCGACCCCGGCCGCCGTTCGGATATAGGCCGAAAAGTTTCAGCCATTGAAGATTGCGAACCGGATGTGACCGCCATCCAAGATTTGCTTTTGGAAAAAGCCGAAACCGTTTTAATCAAATTTTCACCGATGCTCGCTATTTCTCAAGCCTTGACTGTCCTGAAAAATGTTGCCGAAGTGCATGTCGTTAGCCTTGAAAACGAATGCAAAGAATTGCTTTTTATGTTGCAAAAAAATACCGGAAACGAGGCCCGGATTACTTGCGTGAACTTCAGCAAAACAGGTGAGTCACAGGAAATATCTTTCAGCCGGACTGAGGAAAAGGAATGTCGGATTGAATATACTTCCCAAATTGAAAAATATCTCTACGAACCCAACGCTTCTATCCTGAAAGCCGGTTTTTTCAAGGGTATTACCCGCTTCTACCCTATCCGCAAATTACATCCGGACAGCCATCTTTACACTTCCAATAAATGGGTTGCGGACTTTCCGGGTCGCATTTTCCAAGTAGAAAGCTATTCTTCTTTCAACAAAAATGAGTTGAAGAATTTTCTTCAGGGAATTGACTACGCAAATGTTTCCATCCGAAATTTTCCATTATCCGTAGCAGCACTAAGAAAAAAACTGAAAATAAAAGAAGGCGGTGCAATATTCTTGTTTGCCACTACTTTGGCTGACAAAAAACACATTCTCTTGAAATTGACAAAAATTACCTCTCCTCCTACCCCTGCCCCTACCCCTACCCCTAAATCCCCTGAAGGGGACTTTGCCTCGCAGTCGCTAAAAGTCCCCTTCAGGGGATTTAGGGGTAGGATTTAGGGGTAGGATTTAGAAGCGCACAAATCGCATAAAATCAATAACCCTTAGCGCATATTTTGTAAAATGCGAAAAAATATTGTTAATCTTTGACATAATTAGAAAAATAAACGCTATATTTGTCGCAAATATCTAAATGATATTTGTTTTATGTCATATTTGAATGTAGTTAACAATTTATTTGATTAAACATATGAAAACAAAAATTCTCT
>JAITNQ010000281.1 GCA_031290435.1 Candidatus Symbiothrix sp.
CTGCAAAGATACAATTATTATTACAAATGAGTACAAATAAATACTTTTTTCGTTACTTTGCAGAATTATTCATTCTTAAAATTTCAAAAGGAGAATGATTTAATTTTTAGTATAATGATACCTTAACGCTAAAATATAAATATCGTTTTCTTCTTCGCGCACAATATAGACGATACTATGTTCTGTATCAATACGTCGCGACCATTTCCCAACTAAATCGTATTTTAGTCTTTCCGGCTTTCCAATGCCCATATAAGGATGTTCAGACATATCTTTCAATAAACGTTTAATCCTTTCTATGATAGCAGGTTTATTGTGTATCCAGTAAGCATAATCTTCTTCTGCTTCCGGCGAAAAAACAATATCCCTCACAGTTCGTCTATGTTGATTTTAATGCCTTTCCCGGCATTCATATTTATTTCCGCATTGCGCAACCGTTTCATCATTTCAGACGATGACGCCAAATATTCGGTTTCTTTTATGGCATTGTATTCATCCAGAGATATAACCACTACGCTGTTATTGCCTGACCTGTGAACAATAAGGGGTTCACTGTCATTCACTACCGTATCCAGATAACTTTTCAGGTTGCTTCGTAAATCAGAATAATTAGCTGTTTTCATATTTTTTAGCAATTTATTGTACAAATATAAGTACATATTTTTGTACTAGCAAATATTTCCTCTTTTTTTCTTTGCCATTTCAAAAACATTCCTTACTTTTGATATGTAATAAAAGTTGAAAATAAGCGAAGGGGGCTGGATGTATAAAAGGGGTGGGTGTAAAAATATTGCGATTTTTCCCTCATCGTACACTTTATTGATTTTCAGAGATTCAAATCTACTGTGGAGCATACGAGACTCGAACTCGTCACCTTTAGACTGCCAGTCTAACGCTCTAGCCAGATGAGCTAATGCCCCTTTTTCATAAATTCCGCCGCAAAGATAAGTATTTTTTGAAAAAAGAACCGTATATTTGCATGTTTTTTTATGATGACGAAAGAAAAAATAATATTGGGCGTCGATCCGGGTACAACCGTGATGGGCTATGGACTGATAAAAATACTTGATAATAAGCCGTTTCTATTGGCATTAGGGGTCTTGGAGCTGAATAAAATGGATGACCATTATCTTCGGCTGCAACGTATTTTTAATAGAATTATCAGCTTGATTGATGAATTTCTGCCGGATGAATTGGCTATTGAGTCGCCTTTTTTCGGAAAAAATGTACAAAGTATGCTGAAATTAGGACGGGCGCAGGGAGTGGCTATGGCTGCCGCCCTTTCGCGAGACATACCTATATCCGAATATGCGCCGTTGAAGATAAAAATGGCCATTACCGGCAACGGAAGAGCATCTAAAGAACAAGTGGCCGCTATGCTCCAACGTTATCTGAAAATTCCGCAAGAAAGTATGCTTCCACAGTTGGATGCTACCGACGGATTGGCGGCTGCTTTGTGTCATTTTTTTCAAAGTACTCGCCCGCAATCAAATGCAGCTTATGTAAGTTGGAAAGATTTTATACATAAAAATGAAAAAAGGGTCAAAACTACCCAAAATAAATAATAGAAATAAATAACAGGTTTATAAACGGAACATGAATACGAAAATTTTAGTCACAGGAGGAGCCGGATATATTGGTTCACACACGACAGTAGAGTTGCATAATGCTGGTTATGAAGTAGTAATCGTTGATAATCTTTCCAATTCCAAAGTGGAAGTAATAGACGGAATCGAAAAGATAACAGGGATTCGCCCGGTATTTATCAAAGCGGATTGCACGGATTTGGACGCAATGCAAAAAATATTCGAAACCTATCCCGGCATAAAGGGAATTATCCATTTTGCAGCCAGCAAAGCAGTAGGGGAATCGGTTCGGGAGCCGCTTCTTTATTACAGGAACAATATTGATTCTTTGCTCAATTTATTGGTATTAATGCCGCAATACGGCGTACAAGGACTGGTTTTTTCATCTTCCTGTACCGTTTACGGACAACCGGATTTATTGCCGGTCAATGAAGAAGCACCCATTCAACCGGCTTTATCCCCGTATGGCAATACCAAGCAAATCAATGAAGAAATTATCCGCGATGCCATATATTCCGGAGCGCCATATAGAAGCATCATATTACGCTATTTCAATCCTATCGGAGCGCACCCGACTGCCGAAATAGGAGAGTTGCCAAACGGTGTTCCGCAAAATTTGGCGCCTTTTGTTACCCAAACCGCAGCCGGAATCCGCAAAGAATTGTCTGTTTTCGGAAACGATTACAACACCCCCGACGGTTCCTGTATCCGCGACTACATCAATGTGGTGGATTTGTCAAGGGCGCACGTAACCGCGATGAACCGTTTAATAAATAATGTGTCCGATACGAACTTGGAATATTTCAACTTGGGAACCGGCAACGGGTTGTCTGTACTGGAACTGATTGCCGCTTTCGAAAAAGCTACCGGCGTAAAAGTTCCGCATAAAATTGTCGGTCGCAGGGAAGGTGATATTGAACAAATATGGGCAGACCCACGGCGCGCCAATGAAGTGTTGGGATGGAAAGCCATCGAAAATATTGAAGACACACTTCGTTCGGCATGGAAATGGCAACAGAAAATCAGGTAGTCTTAACCGGTTTCTTCCCCACTCCCATGAACAAAGGCAAAAAGCAAAATGTGCCGAATAACGAAACTGCAAGTCCGCCAATGGTACCAACAGCTAAAGGATACCAGAAAGCTTCTTTGTAGGCGCCTATCATAAAAGGAATGAATCCGAGTACGGTGGAGATGACAGTCAGGAAAATGGGGCCTATTTTGGCATTCCATGCCTTGATATAAGCCTTGAGTGGTGAAATATTCCGCTTTTTCAGGATATTGTTGTATTCGTTCAGAATATAGATGTTGGCATTGACGGATAATCCGCAAAGCAGGATAAAAGAGGCGAAACCGCCTTGGTCAAAATTCAGCCGGAAAAGGTAAAAGGCAAGGAAAATACCGATAAACGAAATCGGGATGACAAAAATAACCGCAAACGGCTGTTTCAGAGAATTGAACAAAACACTGCAAGTGAAAAAGATGATCACAAAAATCAGGAGTAACAAACCGTATTGTTTTGTATCACTTTCGCTCCAATACCAATATCCCTGTCTATTTTCAATGGTATAACCCAAGGGAAGTTCCTTCTGAAATGCCTCAATACTGCGCTCCAATACCTTTTTACCCTGCTCACTGGCGCCAACGTATTCATATTGCAGGAGAAGCTGGTATTGCTGATTTTCTTTTACAACACTTTGGGGAGCTTGCTCTTTTGTCAAAGCAGCCAGCTCCTTTAATTTGTATTCTTTGCCGACAGTTGTTTTGCCGGGCACATTGTCCAAGCTCCATACGTCATATTCCTTCAACTGCTTCGAATGGAGCACGATTCTTTCCAAACCGTATTCTCCGGATAATCTTCCCGCTTGCATATCTTGTCCGAATGTCGGTTTCAAGGTATTGAATAATGCTGCGGGCTGTATATTTTCCTGGGCTAAATGTTCATGGTTCAAGGTGAACAGGAATTCCCGGTAATCATCTTTGTAATAGGAAAACTCAGACGCAATAGTTACATCTTTTATTCTTCTGTATGTTAATAAGTTTTGTTTGAATTTTTCGGCTAATCCGGACAGTTCGTCGTAATTGAATCCGCGGAGTAGAGCTGCATAATAACCTGCACTTTCTTGTACATTATTACTGAAATAGTCGCCCAAACCCGAAACCATCCAACTACCTCCTCCTAATTCAAGGGCTTTCGTTATCAGATTGGATCTCAGTTGATAAGGAAATCCCGTCCGTTCGCTTTCTCTTGTAAATTGAATGTCGATACTGGCTCTTCTTGCGCTTTGTATGCGTGTTTGAAATTGTTGTACTTCAGGAAATTGACTGATATATTGTTCCATTTTCCGTACCAAGTTATTCATTTGGGAAACGGTGGAACCATTCGGCAAAGTGGCCGAAATGAGAATAGTTGTTTGTTCGCCGCGCGAGCCCCAATAACTACCGTTGTATACTTTTTGGGCAAAAAGCCGCAGGGTTCCGCCTAAGCATACATCGGAATATGGTTTTATTTTTTCCTTATAAAACGTTGCGCCGATGGTTTTGTTGTAAAATTCGGCCCATTTCCCTTCTTTATCTATTTTATCCGGTAGCAGGAATACAGGTAAGCCAAATAGCAAAACGATGAGTATACAAACCGGAACCCGCCAGCGCCAGGTAAAACGACAAAAGGCGGCATAAAACCGGTTGAAAGCAACCAAAAAGAAGTTTCTTCTTTTTATCTTTTTCCGCTTTCCCATTTTTAATCGCTCAATGAAGGCCGGCACTAAAAACAAGGCGATGAATAACGAGACCATCAGGTTGATGATGATCACCATAGCAAAATCCTGCAAGTTCAAACGAATTCTTTCATCCATGAAAAAGATGATAACCAAGGAAGCCATGGTGGTAAGCGTCGCCGTCAATATCGCTAAAAAAGCCCTTTTGTTATGCCTTTGGAGAATCTGGTCGGACATGATAATCGTATTGTCAATAACCAAAGTGAGTGAAATTGTAATTCCGGCCAAGGAATATAGCTGAATCTCCAATTTTGCCAAGTAGTAAAAAATAATGGCGACGGCAATATTCATGAACAAACTGAGAAATATCAGCAGCAGATATTTAAGATTCCGGTAGATGATCAATACAAAAACCAATAGAATAATCAATGTCATGCCGCTGCGAAAGTAAACTTTTTCCAATTCCTTTTGTATGAACTCTGTAGCATCGTAGCTTATATGCATTTCATAACCGGCGGGAAACTGTGTCTGAATTTCGGCTAACTTATCTTTTATTTTGCTGCTCAATTCCAATTGGTTGGCATTATCGTCCGAGCTTATGGTGAGGTAAATAGAATTTAAGCCGTTGATGCGGTAATAAGTTTGTGCTTCCTGTTCGGAATGTGATATTGTAACCAATTGGCTCAAAGGAATTAATCGCCCGTCTATATTTTTCACTCCAATTTCCGCAGGATTAAATTTATCCGCTCCGTTTTCTTTCGGTACAAGGGCCAGCCGAATCCATTGTTTTTCACCGTATTGATTCTCTATAAAGGCCGTTCCGAAAAATTCCTTCTGCATATAATTGCTGATGGCCGACAGAATATCCTGAACAGTCAGGCCCAAACTTTCCAATTGCTTATTATCGTATTCCAATCGCCATTCCATCGGCATAGCGCCACTCACATTGATTCGGTCGACGCCTGCTATTTGCGCCAGCACAGGTTTGATATTATTTTCTGCATATTGTTGAATGACAATCGGATTGGCTGGAGAATTAACTGTATAGCTGAGAAAAGTCGGATTGGCATTCTCATCCGAACGGGATAGGGAGATAGCCGGATAGGGCATGTTCTGCGGTAGATTTGGCCAAATTTGTCGGATGACAGTTGAAACTTCAAAGCGTGCGGCGTCAATGTTGACATGTTTGTTGAAACGAATATTGATATTTCCCGTGCCGTTTCCCGAAACCGAACTGATTTTTTCCACTCCTTTTATACGGCTCAACATGGCTTCTAATTTAGACGTGACTTCCATTTCTACCACACGGGAGGCGCTACCGGGCAAGCTAAAACTGACACCGATCTGAGGCAAAGTTTGTGAGGGCGATAGCTTTACCGGCAACAAGGGCATCAGTGCCAGACCAATTAAGGACAGACAAACAAAACCTAATATGATGGAGAAGGAAGCGTTTTTAGTTCTCAATTGTCTTGTTTTTTTCAAAATCGAATAAAGTCAATTTACGGATTTTATAATAACTCAACCAGTAATTTTTCAAGGATGAGATGTGATTTTTTTGCGCATCTTTTTGACGGTTCAAAGAAAGCGTAAGACTGTTGATGTCGGCTTTCCCGATGATAAACCGTTCCTTGGTATTGCTGTATGCCATATTGGCCAGAGAGAGGGCTTCCTCTGCACTTCGAATCAAATCTTGTTGGATATTGAAATCGCTGACAGTCATAAGGACGTCCTGTTCCAAACTCAGTTCTTTTTGCTGAACGGATATTTTTGCTACGTTCAGGTTGTTTCTCGCCATATTGACTTTTCCTTTCCTTACGCCCCAATCAACCAAGGGAATAGAAAAACCTATGGCAATGATATTTTGTTGCGATGGGCTGTGGTATGCATCGGAGAAGACTTCCGCCACCCGGTTAAAGCCGATACTGGCATTGAAAGTCGCGTCAAAAACAGCGCTTTTCTGTGTCCGGTCGATTTCTCTCTCCGCCTCCAAAATTTCCTGCTTGTTGCCGAGAAAATCCGGGTTGTTTTCGCAGGCGTAACTTAAAGCGGCATCGACCTGTATCTCCATATCTTTGGGACGGTTCGGCAATACCAATCTCACTTGTGTTTCTTTCGCTAAGTTTAGATAAGAAACGAAAGCAAACATTGCCCTTTTCAGATTGATTTCGGCATTTTTCAGACTATTCCGGGCATTGACGGCATCTAATTTCAGCGTCAGCAAATCAGCTTGCGAAATAGCGGCGATTTTATGCCGTTCTTCTCCAATCCGGTAAAGCGTATCACTCGAAGCTACATTGTCGAGCGCCATGTCATATTCGGTTTGCGCCATAGCCAAATCAAAGAAATACCCGGCTGATGTTTCGGATATAGCCTCCTTGTCGTAGAGATATTTTTTCTTCGCTTTCGCGTATTTGAGCGGCTCTATACGTTTTTCCCACTTAAAACCATTGAATCCGAACAAGCTCTGATTATATCCTATCCGGATGGGAACCGATGTATATTGCGAATGAATCGATTCACCAAAATTCCGCATGTAACCCAATTCGGAATCAAGATAAAAAGTACCGCCTGTCAAATCAAAATTTTGCCGGATAGATAAGTTGCCCGAAGAATACAAAGATTGTTGTTCGCGAAAAATATCCAAATCAGTTCCGGAATCATACCGGCGGGTAATATCGCGATAATATTCTATCGGTTGCATGCTTAAATTCAAGGAAGGCAATCGGGCCGCTTTGAACGATTGATAAGCCCAATAACTTGCCAAATAAATATTCTCGGCGCTGAACGCCTGTAGCGAACTATCGGCTGCAATCTCTATGGTACGGTCAAGACTCAATTCCAATACCTGCGCCTGCCCCCTGACAGCAATCAGCAACAAAAACACAACAAAACAAAAACAAATCCCTCTCATAACGCTTAATTCTTAATTCTCAATTCTTAATTCTTATCTTTCCTATAAATCCGCCAATACACCAAAGGCACAACAAATAAACTGACCGGCGTTCCGATAATCATTCCGCCTATCATAGCGATTGCCAATGGCTTTTCCAATTCCGATCCAATATCGTGGCTGAAAAGGAGTGGCGCCATACAAACGATAGAGGTCAGGCTGGTCATCAGAATAGCGTTCAAACGGCGGCGGCCTGCTTCATGAATGGCGTCCATCAAGGGATAACCCTCGCGGCGCAGTTGGTTCATGATATCCACTTTCAGTATACTGTCGTTGATGATAACGCCACAAGAAATCACGATTCCGATGGCGGACATCAGGTTCAATCCATGCCCCAGCGCTATCAACAAGGCAATAGAAGCCGTCACGTCAATCGGAATCTCCAGCAGTACCAACAAGGGCTGTACAAAACTTTCAAATTGCGCAGCCAGAATAAAATACATCAACAGAATAGATATGAGCATGATCACAATCAGTTCATTAATCATCTTCTTATTGGAAAAGAAATTTCCCGAAAAATCCACATCCCAGTCTTTGTTTTCATTTGCATGCTGTCGGACTATCCGGACAATTTTTTCAGCATTATCCGTATGGGGAAATTCCATCGGGATATATTCTCCTTTTTTACCGGAAACAATGGTCTTCAAGTCTTCTGACGGTGTTACGGATACCAAAAACGCGAGCGGGATTTGTACCGTTTGCTCATCGGGTCCGGCAGTCGAATTCACCAAGGTATTATCAATCACATCGCGAACACTTTGTTCCGCATTTCCCAACACAATCGGCAAATATTGCTGATAAGAGCGGAGCACGGAAAAAGAATTTTCAGAGAAACCGGTTTTCAATGCCTTGTATACTTCATCATAAGAAACTTTATACAGGAGTAATTTTTCCCGGTCGATATGCAGGTTCAATTGTTTTTGAAAGGAAATGCCGAGCAGTTCCGCTCCGGTAATCCGTATCAAATCGTTTTCCAACTTGCGGATAGTGGGAGCTTCGGGCATGTCCGTCCGGTTCCGGGTATAATATTCCACTGTTAAATCAGGGTCTCCGGTAGTAAAAATTTTCTCAAAAATAGTGGTAACCGGCGCAAAAGAGATGATAGCCTTGGGATAGCGTTTTGAAAAATAAGCCTCCACTGTCTTCTTTATATTTTCTATGTCTTTTTTCTTCGGCGTTTTCAGGTATATCTCGGTTTCCGACGAAGTTCGTTCCCGTTCACGATTCAGCAGGAATTGCTGTTGTGCGACCAAGGCCGAGTGTTCTAATGTCAGCGTGTCGAGGGCAGACAGAAAAGCCAGTGTCCGTTCTTCATTTTCCTGCACATGGATATTTTCGTTCCACTCAATGTTGACCAATAGTTCATTTTGACTGATATCCGGCATTTTTTCTTTTCTGATAATGCTAAACAGCCAGAAACACAGCGGCAACAGGCCAATCAGGATAACTGTGGTAAGCATTTTATGCGAGAATACCCATTCGATGCCGACAGTATAGATTTTTTCGACGGAAAATCCTTTTTTCGCTTCCGAATAAACTTGTCCGGTTGCCTTTGACAAATTTTTTGCAGTGCTTTTCGTGGAAAAAACCATTTTATACAATACCGGCAGCAACATGATACCGGTGATATACGACACCAATAGCCCTATCGTGATGGAAAACGCCTGATCGAAGAAAATAGCGCCGGCAATGCCGCTCAGAAAAATCAGCGGAACAAATGCAGAAATGGTGGTGAATACAGAACTGAGCATGGGTACAATCACTTCATTGGTTCCTTTGATGCAAGCATTGTCGATGGATAAACCTTTCTGACGGTATTGCCCGATATTGTCGGTCACAATAATGGAATTATCTATCATCATCCCCAGGGCAAGGATGAGTCCGGTCAGGGAAACCACATTGAGGGAGATATGAAAGAGATAGAAAAACAATATACTGATAACCAATGAAATAAACATAGTCAATCCGATTATTACCGGCGATTTGATGTCGCGCATGAAAATAACGGAAACCAAACAAACAAAGATAAAAGCCAGTATCAAGTTCTGTTGCAAGTTGGAAATCGTATTATCCAAGAGTTCCGTCTGATTTTGCGAAATAGTAAATTCGATTTCCGGATAGCTGTTTTTGAGGTGGTCGATTACCTTGTTCAAAGCGCCTTGCATTTTCGACATATTTTCGTCCGCCTGTTTGATAATCGACAAGGTAACAGCTCGTTTGCCGTTGTACAGCGCCATTCCTTTTTCTTTTTCCGGTGCAATTTGCACTTGGGCCAAGTCTTTTAATTGAAAAATTTTGTCATTTTTTCGCAAATAGATGTTTTGGATATCTTCTACCGTGCGCAAGACAGCCGAAAATTTAATATTGTACTCGTAATAGCCGTCGCGCACCATCATACTTCCCGGTTCGATATTGTTGTTATCCAAAGCCGATTCGATATCCGGAAGGGTGATGCCGGTAATTGCCAGTAAGTTATTGTCGGGTTGGATAACGACTTCTTTGTTAAGCAATCCGGTCACATCGACCATGGCTATTTCCGGCAGTTGTTCGATTTGTCGTTTGATAACCGTTTCGGAGAGTTCACACAAGTCAAGGAACTGGGCTTGGCTTGCGCCCAGAGTATCTTTCAGCGTCAGATTCAGGTTAAACACCGGAATATCGGTAGCGCTGGCTTTGATAACGCGGGGACGATCCACATCGCGTGGAATATAGTTCATGGCCGCGTCTATTTTTTCGTTGACCTCAATAAAAGCAAGGTCATTATCCGCCCCATATTCGAAACTGAGGCGGATAATCGCGTTTCCGTCCCGCGTTTCGGTGCGGATATCACGCATCCTGCCGACTTGCAGCAACTGTTGCCGGATAGGGTTTACCACCGTATTTTCCAATTCCCGCGCCGACATGTTTTTCCCTGAAACCTGCACGGTAATTTCAGGGATGGCAATATCAGGCAACAAAGAAACCGGGACATTCAGATAAGTGATGACGCCGAGTATAAAAAAAGCCGTAAATGCCATGAATATGGCTATGGGACGGGAGATTAGGAATTTTATCATAAAAAAAGGAAAAACAGAAACGAAAACTAAAAACTATAAACTAAAAATTAAAAGGTAAAAACTAAAACCAGCCTCTTCTTCATTTAATTCTTAATTTTTAATTTAACCGGTGTTTCATGCGCCAAATTAATATTGCCCTCATAGATTACGCTGTCGCCGGCTGCGAGGCCTTCCGTGACGACATAGCCGCTGGAGTTTTCGAGTCCGGTTTGGACATAAACCCAATTGGCAAGCCCGTTTTTCAGTGTGAAAACCACTTTTTTGTTTGTTCGGAGTACAAGCGCTTCTTTGGGAATCACCAATTGTTTGCCGAGCGAACGTTGCAGGCGGATTTTCACATTCATACCATCGTAAAGCCGGTTTTGGGGATTGCCGATAAGGGCTTTCACCAACACCATACCGTTTTTATCAATCGAAGGGTTAATTTCCGTGACACGGCCTTCGCAAGCATAATCGTTTACCGAAAACGGCGAGGCCTGCACTTTATCGCCGGTACGGATAAAAGGCAATTCGGTTTCCAATATCCGAAATTCCGCTTCCGGCCGACTATTGTCAATAATCGTACAAAAAGGCTCTGAGTTGTTCGGCAGGTTGTAGACTTTGGTCGACAGGTTGGCCACTACACCGGCAAAGGGAGCGTATAGCGTTGCATTTTTCAGGTCGTATTCGGCCAAAGCATATTGGTTGGCATTTTGGTCGTAATTGCTTCTCATTCTGGCCAATCGCATGATATCTTGGGGAATATTCGCCGTATCGTTCAGCGAATAGCCTTGGCCAATCAGTACATCCTGCAATTCGAGGCGGGCGCGTTCGAGGTTGTCTTTTGCTTGGTCTAGCGTATTTTGCAGTCGGAACCGGTCGAGCATGGCGATTTTCCGGCCTTTGCTTACGCGGTCGCCGTTTTTCACATAGATAGCGGCCACATTTTCCGAGGTCTGAAACCGCAAATCCGCCCTGTTTTGGGCGGAGACCGTGCCGTTCGCAATTAATTCATGCTGAAAATCGGTCCATTCCAAACGCATCGCGCTCACTTCCGTCTCTTCATCGGGTAAGATGGTGGAAACACTCCCTTCGCCTGCCTTTTCTTTTCCGGAAGAACAGGAGAATAGCAGGAGGATATATAAAATGCTGTAAAATTTATGCAAATACCTCTCCCCCGACCCCTCCCCACATAGGGAGGGAAGAGTGGGGTTTTCATGCTTTTGGGCGTTTATTAAACATGTCTTTTTCATGCGTAAATAATTTTGTAAGTATCAGGATACAAATTTAGTAAATAATAATGACAATCTCTGTTTTCTCTGGCAATAATTTATATTTATCAACATACTATTTAT
>JAITNQ010000183.1 GCA_031290435.1 Candidatus Symbiothrix sp.
AATGTGTTTTTCGGATGCCCTTTCAGAAGGAATTGCAAAGCTGCCGCATAATCGAAGAAAAAACGGAAAAACATTACTTTTCGATAATACCGATCGGGTATATTTTTGTACAGCATCAGCAGGTTGTTCCTGAAATTGAGGAAAGTCTTGCGGGGATGCTCCATTTTCAAGGTGGCGCCTCCCACGTGGTAAACCACCGATTGCGGCAAACAGACGATCTTTTTTCCCCTTGCCCGCAAGCGCCAACACAAATCAATCTCTTCCTGATGCGCAAAAAAATATGCATCCAAACCACCGGCTTCCCGGTAGTCCTTCAAACGGATAAACAAACAGGCGCCGCTCGCCCACAAAACTTCCGTAACCGTATCGTATTGCCCTGTATCTTTCTCTATCGTAGTGAAAATTCGTCCGCGACAGAACGGATAACCGTACATATCTAAGAATCCGCCCGAGGCGCCTGCATATTCAAAAGCGGATTTATCGTTGAAAGCAAGCATCTTGGGCTGTAATGCCACAACTGCCGGATTTGCATCCAAGTAATCAATCGCCACAGTCAACCAACCGGGAGTCACTTCCACATCGGAATTCAGCAAAACAACGTATTCATGATTCAATTGCGCCAAAGCTTTGTTGTATCCTTCGGCAAAACCGTAGTTTTTATCCATGACAATCCGGCGGATGTGGGGATAATGCGTTTCCAGAAACAGCAACGAAGCATCGGTCGAACCATTGTCTGCGACAATAATCTCGGCTGTTAGCGACGTTGTGTGTGCACACAGCGCCGGTAAAAACCGTTCCAGCAATTTCTGTCCGTTCCAATTCAGGATAACGACGGCTACTTTCTGCATCACGATTCGGTCTTTTTGTATTTCCAGCGGTTGTGCGTCCAGAGATAGCCTGAAGGATTTCTCAGAATGGTTTTTTCCATGAAATCCATATATTTTTCGGTTATTTCAAAATCAGGCATTTCGGTCGGATTATCGGAAATCAATTTCACTTTCCCTTCGTAATAACTTCTTTTCACACAAGTTATATCCAAATAACAAACGACGGCGCGCGTGTGTTTGGCAATTTTTTCTGTACCTGTCAACACGGCGGTATCCTGGTTCAGAAAGCGTACCCAATGCTGTATTTTGTCCGCAGAGGGTTTTTGGTCGGACATGAAGCCCAATAGCCAGTTTTTCCCGGCTTTCCGCATTTTGATGATTTCCCGGTAAATTTCATATTTGTTAAAGCCGACCGAATGGAAACATTTCCGCAAACGCAGGAAAAACAAATCGGAAACTTTGCTTTTCAAGGGACGGTAAATTTGTCCGATTACTGTATTGCTATCTGCTTTCACCCAAAGCGTTATCGAAGTAACCCATTCCCAGTTGCCATAATGTCCCAAGAGTAAAATAACCGGTTTGCCTTCTTTCAGAAAATATTGCAGCAATTCTTCGTTTTTAAATACAAAATGTCTTTTCATCCGCGAATCGGAAATATTCAACAGTTTGATTGTCTCAAAAAAATAATCGCAAAAATGGTGGTAAAAGGATTTTTCAATAGCGACAATAGCTTCCGCTTTTTTTTCGGGGAAAGCATTTATTAAGTTTTCTCGCACCAATTTCCTCCGGTAACGTATAAAATGATACAGGATAAAATACACAATATCGGAAAAACAATACAACAACTTCAACGGAAGCAAAGCCAACGGAAAAGTCAGTGCATATATGATATGGTACAAAAATACGCTCATATTGTCAGTGTCGTTTCATCTTCATTAAAACCGTTCAAAGTTACGGGAATCAATTTATTTATCCAAGAAATTTGATAATCTGCTTCTATTTTAACATAATTTTCAGTAAATCCGTGCATTTTATTTCCCTTTTTGGCCTGTTCGAACAGGATTTTATGCGCGGTTCCGATTTGGGATTGATAAAATGACCTGAGTTTTCGTTGTGAAATGTCGAGCAAGCGTTTGCTGCGTTCCTGCTTGACTTTAGGATTCACCACATAATCAATATGCAACGCTGTGGTTCCCGGCCGCTCGGAGTAGGTAAAAACATGCAATTGAGAAATGGGCAGGGATTCGATAAACTGTAGCGCCGTCTCGAAATATGCGTCTGTTTCGCCTCTTACGCCTACAATCACATCTACGCCGACGAATGCGTCCGGCATAAGTTCCCGTATCCGGTCTATTTTGGAGGCAAACAATGGCGTATCGTATTTTCTTCGCATCAGTTTCAACACTTCGTCGGACCCCGACTGCAAGGGAATATGAAAATGCGGGGCAAACCGTTGTGACTGTGATACAAATTGCAAAATCTCATCCGTCAAAAGATTAGGTTCTATAGACGAGATACGGAAGCGTTCTATGGATTCGACTTTCTCCAAAGCTTTCAACAAATCAAAAAAAGTTTCGCCGGTCGATTTACCGAAATCTCCGATATTCACTCCGGTCAGCACAATTTCTTTCCCGCCTTCGTTTCCGGCTTCCTCCGCCATTTTCACCAAATCGGCGATGCTGCCGTTGCGACTTCTCCCGCGGGCAAACGGAATGGTACAATACGAACAGTAATAATCGCAACCATCCTGTACTTTCAGAAAATGCCGTGTACGGTCGTCATTCGAACAGGAAGGAACAAAAGTTTTCACCGCTGCAATAGGAGAAACCTTTATTTTGTCATGAAGAACTTGACCCGCCATCTCCTCCTTAGCGTTAATTTTTTCCAAAATATCCATCTTCTCCCCCACTCCCAACACCAAATCTACGCCTTCTATCCGGCTTACTTCGTCCGGTTTGAGTTGGGCATAACAACCTACGACTACAACGAAAGCGCCCGGATGCAGGCGACTTATTTTCCGGATGGCCTGGCGGCATTTTTTATCGGCCAATTCCGTGACCGAACAGGTATTAACAACGCAGACATCCGCCTTTTCACCGGGCAACGCTTTTCGGATACCGTTATCGGCCAAATGTTTGCCGATAGTTGAAGTTTCGGCGAAATTCAATTTGCACCCTAAGGTGTAATAAGCTGCTTTTTTATTTTCAAATATATTGTTGTCTATCATTTTTATTTTTCGGCAAAAGGGTCCGGAAGATAAGGAGAAATGGCTTTTATCCATATATCGTATCCTTCTCTGTTCAAATGTAATCCGTCGTTTGTCAGCTCTTTTCGCAAAACGCTCGCACCCTGTTTGGTAAACAAAGGGAACAGGTTGATGAAAACGACGCCTTTCGAAGCCGCCAATTCTTCCAAACGTTTGCTGAGTTGCGGAAAGACAGCCGTTTTTCCGGTTAATTTGGCATATCGCCCAAACGATTCGTTAATGGGCAATGAACCTTGCAGATACAATTGGGTTTCGGGCGATTCCTGAAGAATTTTGTCTATTATGCATGTGATTCGTTCCACAATCGTATCCACCGGTAAATCGTGGGAGACATCATTGGCCCCGGTTTGAAGGAATATTTTTTTCGGTTTTCCGGGAAGTATCTGATACAGCCGGTCGTAGATTCCCATGGATTCATCGCCGCGAATTCCCCGGTTGACAATCGCTTGTCCAGGAAAAAATTCGCTCCATTTTCCATTTTCCGTCAGGCTGTTACCAAGGAAAACCACATCGTCGGAAGTGATGGGAGGTTCGGTTTCGAATTGGTCGACCCTTTCGTAATAATACGGGAAATACACACGTGGCGACGGACAATTGAGCGAAGCAGCTACAGCATTGGCCACGAAAGCCCGCAACCGAATTGTCTTGCCCGAATCATCGGGATGTACGGCATTGGTCAACAATATGACAGCGAGTTCATTATCCGGGTCAATCACAATAGATGTTCCCGTATAGCCGGTATGTCCGTAGGTGTTTTCACTCAGTAAATCGCCTTTGTTGGAAGCGTAATCGGAAAAGATATCCCATCCGAGCGAACGTCCGAATTGCCGGACTTCGCGGGGAATCGTGCGCATGGTTTTTACGCCCTGTGGACTTAAAATGCGTTTGCCGTTGTATTCGCCGTTGTTTAACAAAGCAGCCGCCAATACGGCCAAATCATTGGCATCGGAAAACAAGCCCGCATTGCCGGAAATACCACCGTTCATAATCCGGGCCAAGGGGTCGTGGACAAGGCCGCGCAACACGCTGCCGTCCGGCTGTTTCTCGGTCGGCGCCACCCGTTCCAAGGTTTCTCCTTCCGGTTGGTAACAGGTATGCAGCAAGCCCAGCGGATTGAAGATATTGGCTTGGGCAAATTCTTTCAGGCTTTGCCCGCTGATGGTTTCGATTATGCGTTGCAAAGTGATAAAATTGAGGCAACTGTACTGAAAGTCGGTTTCCGGAGCAAAATCCCTCCGGCAGGTGGCAATATACTGAATCAGGGCGTCGGGATTAGGAGCGCCGTGGCGTTTCTGCAACGAATCGACCGGAGCATAAGGCGGAAGACCCGAAGTATGCGTCATTAAATCCACCACACGTATGTTTCCCTGAAAATTGGGAATGTAAAGGCTAACCCTGTCCCAAAGACGCAATTGCCCGCGTTCAATCAGAATCATGGCGGAAATGGCCGTAGAAGTTGGTTTACTTACCGAAGCCAAATCGAATACGGTATTGACGTCCATGGGAGCAGCCACCGGATAAGTCTGCTTGTTGCCGTATGTTTTCAAATATACCATTTTATTCTTATAGACAACGGCAAGTACAGCCCCCGGTATTTCTTTGTTATCAACCGCACGCAGAATCGCCTCATCGGCATAACGCAAACGGCGCGAATCCATCCCCAAGGCTTCGGGTATCGCCCGTTCCAATGGTTGTGCAAAAACCTGTACACCCAATAAAAAGCCTAAAAAAATGCCAATTAACACTATCTTTTTCATAAGTCAAAATATTTAACCAAACCCTCCATCGGGCTTTGCACAATTGCGCCCAATTGCATACCACATTCACGAATCGCCTCTTCCAGAATTTCCCGGTAATAATAAGCGACAGACCCGGCAAAATGTACCGGATTTGTTTTGTAATCGTATTGTTTCACATTCCGGTTCAGGAAAGATTGGAAAGCATTCAATACCAAGTCGCGTATCGCCGACTCTTGCAAATTCTGCGCTAAGAAAGGCGAAAGGCTCGCCAAAAAACGGTTGGGAAAAGGCTGCCTGTATACCCGTTCGATAATTATACCCGGCGTCAAATTGAACTGCTGTAGGAACTTTTCCTTCAATCCGGCCGGTAATTGATTCTTCAGCATATCACCAACCAATAATTTTCCGAGTACCGCTCCGCTTCCCTCATCACCCAATATAAATCCCAATGGAGAAACATTGTCGGCAATCTTTTCTCCATCGTAGTAACAGGAATTGGAACCAGTGCCCATGATACAGATTATTCCCGGATTTTTTCCGCTCAAGCCGTGCGCCGCAGCCAGCATATCCGAATTAACTTCTATTTGTTTTACATTTATGTCTTTACCAAGCGCTTGCCGCATCATCGGAATTTTTTCGGGTAAACATCCGGCGCCATAAAAATAAAGCGCATCAAATATGGGCGTCTTTAACTCCGGCAATAAAGTCGACCGGATTTCCCGGCTAATCTCTTCTTCCGACTGAAAAAACGGATTGATACCATTGGTAACAACCTGTTGTACCTGTTTTCCATGCTCAGCGACACACCAATCGGTTTTTGTAGAACCGCTATCTGCTATTAAAATCATATTTTTATATATATTTTCTTTTTATACAATACGTAACCCAAGGCCCAAACCAATGAAACGAACAAAACGGCAAACATCAGCGAACCCAAATATTCACCCAGCAACGGTCTCAGCACTTCATTATAGGTGTAAGCGTGCAAACTCATCATGCCCTCTCCATAATGCAAACGAATATTACCCAACAGAATACTGAATACGGCGCCTGCTACATACATGAAGAGCGGATTGATGCCGAAAGATTCGAAGAATACCCTCAATCCTTTGAGGGGGGCTTTGAGTCTCCTTTTTACAGAGGATTTAAGTCTCTCTTCTTCGGGAACTTCAAGGCTCCCCTCCAGAGGAGATTTAGAGGGGTTCACGTCAATGATACGGATTAAAAGCGACAAAAAGGCGGAAGCCAAGCCGCATGTAGCCAACACAAAAGTCGGCGACCAGATTTTTTTATTGATGGGACATCCGTAACTCAATAAAAATCCGGAAAATGATAAAACCGTTCCTATCAAAAACAAACGCAGCATTTTTTCGCGAATATCCCGTACCTCCAAGAGCAGTTTTCCGCAACAAAAGCCAATCAAAACGTGCGCAATAGCCGGAATCGTACTCAACAAACCTTCGGGTTCGATGCCGTTATCTTTGTAGACATGCTTGAGGCCCAAAACAGTGCGGTCGACAAAGGAAAGCAGGTTGGTTTCATTGTACTCAAACCCGTTTCCAAACAATAAAACAAACCAATAGCCCACCAACAAAACGGCAATCAGATAAGGTATGTATTTGTGTTTCACGGTTAAAGCAATCAATGCCGTAGCACAATAGCAGAGAGCCAGACGTTGCATCACGCCCAAAATACGGATACGGTCGAATGTCCATGCCGACTGTCCCAAATGCGACCAGAACGAAATTTCTTCGCCCGAAAGCGTATTCCATGTACGACAAAACAAGGAAAACCAAGCAATTCCCAAACCAATGGCAAAAATTACCAGCGTGCGTTTAATTATTTTCCAAGCTGCCGGACGGCTAAATTCAAAATGATATTTCCGTAAGGAGATATAGGTAGAAATACCCATGATAAACATAAAGAAAGGAAATACAAGGTCGGTCGGCGTTAAACCGTTCCATGCTGCATGTTTCAGCGGGGCATAGATACTCCCCCAACTTCCCGGATTATTGACCATAATCATCCCTGCAATGGTAATTCCTCGCAGGATGTCGAGGGCAAGCAGGCGTTGTGCGGCTGTTTTCATTTATTTTTATGTGTTTTTTAATGGATGAATACTTTTTGTATGCCGGTCAACCAAATAAATTATGGATTGATAAGGAATACCTGAGTTCGTAGTCAAGCCGATTTCACAAGTCCGGCTATTGGAGTAACCGGTTCGGATACCTGCTTTTTCTATCTGCGGATGCAACTTACGCAAAGCATAAGCATTGACTTCAGGATGTGTAAATCCCTTGTCGCCGGCAAATCCGCAACAACCGACTTCCTCCGGCGTCAGCACATTCGACGAACAGCGTTTTGCCAGTTCTACAATCTGTCCGGCTAAGTCCATTTTCCGCATGGAACAAGTAACATGTACGGCTACCGGCGTATCCGTCTGCACAAATTCCAATTTGTCGAGCAGAAAAGTCATAATGAATTCCACAGGTTCATACAATTTCATTTCCCGGATGGTGTGACGCATTCTGTACAAACAGGGACTTTGGTCGCACAGCACAGGATATTTGCCCTGCTCGCCGGCTTTGTACAGCGCGGCTGACAATTCCGCCGCTTTCCGGTCGGCAATATCGGGCATGCCTTTACTTTCCCATATCGTTCCACAACACAAGTTATCCATCCGTTCCGGAAAAATCACTTCATATCCGGATTTCTGCAACAAAGATACCATTTTATTGACAAGTGGCCATTTTTCCGGAGAATTTTTAGCCAAACCCATCGTTTGGTTGATACAAGAAGGGAAATAAACGACTTTCAATTGAGGAACAGTGTCCGGCTTTTGCCGATTGGGAATTGAGATTTGAACCTGCGATTTGATTTGATAACTTTTCGGCATAGCCGGCGTCCACAACGGAAGATGCAGGCGGTGATGCAGCGTCCCGGCAAGAAAAGTCATCGCTTGCGTTCCCAAGATTGTGTGGGCGGCATCAGCCGTCGAAAGCGCCGGGCGCAAAAAACTTTTAACGGTCGACAAATGTCCGGCCGTCCACTTCCCTATTGCATATCCCATGCTGCTTTCGGGTATTTCCGCGCGGCGGATATCGTGCGTCAAATCGCCCGTATTGATACCCATCGGGCAAGACGTGGAGCATAGTCCGTCGCCGGCACAGGTTTGATTACCGGGATAACGGTATTGTTTCTGCAAGGTGCGCAGGCGTTGCGGATCCTGTCCGGAAGATTTCAAACGGGCAATTTCCCGTTGTAAAACAATGCGTTGCCGCGACGAAAGCGTAAATCCACAAGTCAGGCAGTTCATTTCACAAAATCCACATTCGATACATTTATCCACTTTCGGATTTGTCAGCGGCAATGGTTTGAAATTCCGGATATGGCATTTCGGGTCGTCATTGAAAATAACGCCGGGATTGAGCAATCCTTTGGGGTCGAAAAGTTGTTTGACCGCCCGCATCACTTCGAAAGCCGCATCACCCCATTCATACCTGACAAAAGGCGCCATGTTGCGTCCGGTACCGTGTTCCGCTTTCAGCGAGCCGTCGTACTTGTCTACGACCAACTTAATCACGTCGTCCATCAGGGCTTCGTAACGTTCTACCTCCGTTTGTGTATCAAAAGACTGATTGATGATAAAATGATAATTGCCTTCCAATGCATGACCGTAAATACAAGCATCGTCGTATCCGTGTTTTTCCATCAATTCCTGTAATGCGGCCGTTGCCTCCGGCAAATTTTCGATGTGGAAAGCCACATCTTCGATCAAGGTCGTCGTTCCCGGAGGACGGGTACCTCCCACCGACGGGAAAATACCGGAACGAATAAGCCAATAACGGGAATATTCGCTTTCCTTATCGGTAAAATATACCGGTATAGGAGTAGGAAAAGCCTGAAGCGTTTCTTCGATTTGTGCAATGTATTCGTCTAATTCCTGTTTTGTAGTCGCTTTGGTCTCGACAAGTACAGCCGTTAGCCCCTCACCGGTAAAGTCTTCAACGGATTTCAGGGACTTTTTGTCTAATAATTCCGCACCTTTAACGACCGGCTCTCCCTGTTTGTTTGTGAGTTTCTTCATCGCCACCACTGCCCGGCATGCTTCTCTGATATCTGAAAAGTACAACATGGCGCTCGCTTTGAAAGGATAATCGTATTCGGTTTTCATCGTTATTTCCGACAGGAAAGCCAAGGTACCTTCGGAACCTACCAAAAGATGCGTTATGATATCGAACGGGTCGTCATATAAAATAAACGGCAGGATATTGAGTCCGGTAACGTTTTTTATGGAATATTTATGCCGGATACGTTCCGCCAAGGGTTTATCGGTGCGTACCCTGTCACGGATTTTTTCTATTTCACGGATAAATTCCGGTTTGTTCCGGGCAAACTGCGACCGACTTTCCGCATCTCCGGTATCCAGAATGAGGCCGTCGGCAAATACCATGCGCGCCGACAACAACATCCTGTCGCTGTTGGCATGAATGCCGCAATTCATTCCCGAAGCATTGTTAATTACAATGCCACCCACCATCGCACTTTTTACGGAAGCGGGGTCCGGTGCAAATTTGCGTCCGTAAGGCTTCAGCAGTTCGCCGACCCGTTCGCCGGTAATGCCCGGTTGCATGCGAATCGTGCCTGCATCGGGAGCAATTGCATAGTCTTCCCAATATTTTCCGGCAACAATCAATACGGAATCGCTGATGGCCTGGCCCGATAGACTGGTGCCGGCAGCCCGGAAAGTAACCGGCGTCTGCAAGCGGTCGGCAACAGCCAATAGCCGAGAAACTTCCTGCTCATTCATTGAACGAACAACTATCTGCGGAATCAAGCGGTAAAATCCGGCATCTGTTCCCCAAGCCAGACGACGCAATTCATCGGTGTAAATCCGTTCGCGGGGAATAAATTCTGCTATTTCTTTCAAAAATACCTTGTATTTCATGTGAAAATAAATGTGCTGATATGCTAATGTGACAATAGGCAATCCATAATTCTCTTCAATATATTTTTTTCAATGCTGCGTTCGGAAAATAATGCATTAAAATATCCTGATACGAATAGCCCTTGTCGCCCATAATGGCGGCGCCAATCTGGCAAAGTCCGACGCCATGTCCCCACCCGGCGCCCCGCAAAACGAAAGATGCAGGAATCGAAGATGGCGCAACCTGACCGGATACAAACACTTTTTCCGTCACAAAAGCAGAACTGTATAAATGCGATTCCGACAAGGCTTTCCGGATTTCCAATTCTTTTCCGATAACAATCGTCCGTTCGCTACCCACGATTTTCAGGCGAATCAAACGGCCGGATACACCACGTTCTACGGGAATCAAATCAAGGACATCTCCCACGTCTATTCCCACTTTACGGGAAAGTAAATCTTTAATTTCCGCTTGTGCAAGCCGTACTTCCCAACGGTAAAAGTCCTGTGTTTCCCGGTCATAGTCGTTCAGCACCTGCGACAGTACTTTCTTGTCGCGGGTATTGCAAAAAGCCGACGGATTGGCAAGGATCCATTTTCGCGCGTTCTCCTCTTTCGTCAAATCCGTATCAAAACCTTCCGGAACAACCTGATTGTCAATGATTTTTGTCAGATACGGATGGTTGACCGGTTCCCAGACGTTCTCAAATTTTTCGGTAATGCCTCCACAACATTTGTAAAAACGGGCATCACATACAGCGCCTTTGTACATCAGCGTTTCGCCGACAGTAGCTTTCAAGGCCTCATAAACCTGTTTCGACGACACTTTTGTAATTCCCTGATAACGTTGGCAATGGTCGTCGGCGCAAACATCGAAGCGAGAATGGTCTTCCCTGTCGTACCAACGGATATAGCCTTCCTCATTGCGTATCCATGTTTTGTAATTCCCGTCCTTCAACTGTCGACCTTTTTCGATTTGCGCCAAAAGCCAGCTGCGGGAAATTACGGAATGTGCTTTCAACAACTCCAAAGAAGACATGGCGCTCATTTCCGAAGAAATCACGCTCAACAAATAATCTTCCAAAGAAAGAATGTTGACGGCCGTAAGCATTCCATTTTCGATATATATTTTCAGTTTTCCTTTAAAACGTTGTGTTTCCTCCCGTTCCCAGTGAAACTGTACACCGATGATTACATGGGATAACTCAAAATATGAGACTTCTTCGTCCAGCGGTTCGAGAATGACAAAATCGTCGAATGTCTGCTGCCTGTCTCCGATACGGAGAATAAAGGAAGCATCTCCGGCCAAGTTTGCAAGACCTTCCCCGGCAACAACTTCTCCGCTTGCAGCACAACGAAATCTACCGTTTAGCTTGAACTGAACGGATGCTGCGGATAAAATACCTACCTCTATTGTCGGAATATTCATGTGTATATATAAATTTATTTTAAAGGTTGATGTATAAATAAACGTTTCAAAGGTAGAAAAGATTTGTCATACATCCTACAAAATACGCAGCATTTTTTTTATTTAGGGCAAGCGTTCGAAGAAATATCCCTGTAATTTCAGTCTCCGGATGATTTCATCCAAGTGGGAATACAGTTTATCGGTACGGCTTTCGTGCGTACCCGGATGAATCAGGATGATGCAGCCATTGAGTCCATGTTCCGCTTCAAAAGCAAACAATTGTTCAATCAACTGACCGGAAGATAGGTAATTAGGCATATCCGGAGTTGTATAGTCCGCAGCCGTCCGAATACCGGGCGTATAATTAATTACGTTTTGTCCATCGGCTTCGATCAGGCGGACATGCTCCTTGTTGTAATATTCGTAAGGCGGGAGAAAATAAGTTAATCGGGAAACATCGACGCCAAATTTCCGGAGTTCGGCCATATTTTTCCGGAAATCGGCAATCAGGCTATCGGCGCTGACGAGTGACTCTTGGCGGTCGTTCCAAGAAGCATATAACAAGTGATTGTCGGAATGTCCGCCCAGATAATGTTCCTGTTGGATAATTTTTCGGACAATAGATTCAAACTTCTTCTCTCTCAAACAATTTCCGGTAAGGAAGAAAGACGCCTTGGCACTGTTGGCATCCAATGTTTCAAGAATAGATTCAGCGCCTTCGAAAGCAATATCCGCCGAAAATATCAGGTGGATGACTTTCCGGTCGGTATGCAGCCGGACAATAGCGCCTTGGCTATCCGTTTCGGATAAACCGGTATTTTCCTGAGCGCCATTCAGAAAAGATACGATATAAAAAAGAAAGAGTAAACTGTTCATTGCTTATTTGATTTTATTTGTATTCAAGTGCAAATATAATAGTTTTCTTTG
>JAITNQ010000204.1 GCA_031290435.1 Candidatus Symbiothrix sp.
ATTTTTTGCACTTCTTCTCCGGATATACTGACTTGGGCATAAATATCCCGGATCAAATCAGTGTTCAACTTTTTAAAGTCTTCTTCCCTGGCAATTACCAACAGTCCGGCCATATCTACAATTCCGGGAGAAACAAGCAATTGTGCATCTCCTGTTTCATAAAAAGCAGCCGGACGGTGTTTCTCTCTGGGAAAAATGACCCAATGGCCTATCCCGTTTTCAAACCAAAGCATAAGATTACATTTAGGTTCTGTTTGACCGGGATGTAATTCATTCATAAGGTATAACATTTGTTTGAAATTTTCCAGCAACCAAGTTGTATGCGCACTTTCCAACAGAAATGCCGCACGGAGATAATTATTCAGACAATAAATACGCCCCTCCTTTTCTTCCTTGAGCAGAAGCTTATTACCGGCTTCGGTTATATCTTGTTCTATCGGCATAAATCCTTTGTTGACTGCCTGAAAATGAAAATGATCCGGTGCAGAAGCGCCTGCTTCCGGAGCGTTGTACAATAGCACATAATCCGCTAAGTCTTGTGCCAAACGGAGCATATCTTCCGCCCGGCCTTCAATGGACTGGCGCAAATGTCTTTGATCGGCGATAGTCAGGTGTTCCGGAAAAATCGGGAAAGGATTAACCAATATATTGTAGTGAGGCGGATAGGCGATCACTTTTTGTACTTCCGGAAGATTTGCCGGACACAGAAAACAAGCCCGTTGTTGCAGTGATTGTGCATCAACCTTTGCGCTTGCCGACCGGATACGTTCCGGATTGAATTGCGCCTTTACCGTAAAACCATCAAAAACGAATTCTCTGTAAATGGCCGATTGTAATTGTGCATAGTTGGTTTTCACCAAGGGCCACTTTTCCGATTGTTCTTTGTATAGTTCTTTAATATCAACCATTTTTCTGCTCAGAATTTGACTGCAAAGTTAGTAAATCCGTTTGAATTTAGCGCTATTTTGCTGACAGGATATGAGGAAAGAATTGTCATCGGATAACAGTTCGACGTTCATTTTCCATTAAATAATCCAATAATGTCATTTTTTAATAAAAACAAAGAAAAATGGATAGATATTGCCCATTTTTAAAATAAAATATTACCTTTGTAGTAGCAAGGAACATTTAGCTATCTTATTACAATAGTCATTTAAAAATAACATTAAAATATTTAATTATGTCGTACGGTTATAAAACAACATTAAATTTAGACGGTTTTAGTCATGATGTAACGGTTTTATCCTATTCTTTCGATAAAAGTATTGATGAATACGGTAAGGTTACAAGTCCGGTAGAAGGTGGAACCATCTTCCTCTCTCTTACAGATATGCCGAAAAAGAGTATTTTGCAATGGGGAATACAATATATACCCCTGAAAAACGGTATTATCTCTACAACAGGTATTGATACGGAAAGTCCTGTCGCAGATGAAGAAATTGTATTTGAAAATGCGGCCTGTGTAAACATGAAACTTGTTTACGAAAGGGATCATTCGAATTATTTTACTACTTTGCTTACCATTTCTCCTCAAAATATTTGTATGGGAAGAAGCAATTGCTGGATAAATAAAGAGTGGACTACGGAAGAGGGAGATGCTTCCAAACAAGATGCGGAAGCAGCTATAGAAGACATTTTCATTCCCCGTGATACAGCCATAGACGGCTTTTTATACGTAAACGGGAAAGCATATGAAATTCAATCTTTTGAAACGGAATTTGTTCAGGAAAATGATTGGAAAGGCCAGCCGCAACACCAAGTAAAAGGAGGTCTTTTGTTAATCACGCTGAAACAAAAAACGGATGAAATTCTTAACGATTGGATGTTTCGACCGGGAGTCGCTTATGATGGAGAAATCGTTTTTGCTCCGATTTCCCGAACAGAAAATGCATCTTTGAAAATCTCTTTTACAAAAGGAAAATGTATTTCTTTTGAAAAGATGATCGGCGCTAATGTCGGGATACAAATAAGCTTATTGATATCGCCCGAAGAAATCAAGGTGAACGAGGTTAAACATACCAATAATGCTAGAAAAATATGAGAGGCGCAAATTTATATTACCAACCCGATTCCACCCGAAGATATGATCATTCGTCCTCATGGACTACGCCGGTAGAAGAAAAGTACGTGGACGTCTATATGATGCAAGCAAAACTGTACCTGATTACCCACAGTGAAAAAGTTCAACACAACTATGCCGACTATATTTGTAAGCAACTATGCCAACAGGATCCGAATGTAAAAAGATCATTATATGGGGAAGATGAAACAAAAAGCGAATTATCTTATTCCCTTAAATTTGGACGTCATGCTATTCTCTTTCTTCTAGACTACATAATGCTTTGCGACGATATGCTTATCCTGTTTCATCCGAAAGACAAGGAACCTTCCGTAGTTGTAGATGCTTATACGTTCTTTGACATAGCCGTTTTCGAAAGCCAAATAAAAGAAGTTTTCGAAAAACAAATAATGGAGGAATATATTAATTCCGACAAAGAAAACCCGGGTTCCGGATTGGCAAAAGAGGCGGCAAGCAGAACCGTCAGATTTGGCACCGGTTACGGCATGAATAAGGCTGGCGCTTTTCTGACAAAAACAGGAAACAGATTAAGTGTATTGAGCAAGCATTATGCTTCCGGGCACAGTTCAATGATGAGGGTAACCAGAAGTATCAGAGGAAAAAAGAGACAACAAGAAGCCTTGATGAGTCTGTATAAAAAATCGGCCCGGTATGGGAAATTGGCGGTTCGGTCTCAGGCTGCCGGAGGCATGCTTAAATGGTCGGCTACCAAACTGATGAAAGGAGCATTGAAACCCGTTTCCATTTTAGCTGTTTTTAATGTTAGTGATATGGGGATGGCATCATTAGACTATAATAATAAAGTAACCGCCGAACAATATCTTCCTGAAGCATTGGCTGCATATTGTGAAAAGCATAACAATTATCGGATGATAATCGATCAAAAATATTTCGAACAAGGTTGATAAATATGAGCAAGATAAAAAAAATACTTTATAGTTTTGTTGTGTGTTTGTTGATTACATCCTGTAATATCTCGCAAACGCATTTTGTAGAGAGGGATGTAGTGATGCTTCCGACAATTGAGGTCGGAAGTTATGTTGATATTGATAAGTCGCCGGATTTTTTCACCTATGGCGATATTGTAGCCTTCGATTATAATGGGACAATAAAAATTGAGGATTGGCGTGATTTTGAAATGAAAGGCCCATTTTCATTTCGAATCGTAGGTTTACCCGGAGACAGTTTGGCCATAGAAAATGATTTTTGTATTATCAACGGGAAAAGGAATCCATATAAATTAATACGAAAAGGGACTCGAAATAAACAGGTGACTTTTAAAGAGTATTTGGTGGAATATACAGAAACGTTTCCCAACGGGGTAGTGGTCAAAATATATAAGTATTGTGTCGAAGATAAATTAGAGGGATATGATTATTCACTTATTGAAGGTGAAAAATCGAATATGCCGACCATCAAAATTCCCGATAATCATTATTTCCTGATGGCCGATTTCAGAAGTGTTGCTTACGACAGCCGGTTTATCGGCGCTATACCCAAGGATAAAATACGCGGCAAGGTGGTGAAAATTAAGCCTCCGAAAAAAAA
>JAITNQ010000121.1 GCA_031290435.1 Candidatus Symbiothrix sp.
GCTCTGATCTTCACCAATGATGATAGTTCTATTCTTGATGTTTATATTGCTTATTTTCAATTTTGACATCTCGGATGGTCGGATAAAGGTGTAAAATAAAATGTATGTAGCGAGCAAAAAATGGTTGTTTTTTCCTTCAATTTCTTTTTTTACTTTCATCAAAATATCTTCCGGAAGGTACTCCCGTTTTTTCTTCTTTTGCCATTTACTAAATGTATCTATCCCTTCGGTAGCTTTTTCCTTCGCGTATCCGGATTGTACCAAAAACGTTGCAAAAGATTTTAACCAGCCAAGGTAGTTGTCTCTTGTTCTTGCTGAATTATCTTTGTCAACATACACATACTCTAAGAAATCAATTATGTATTGTTTATCTAATTGGTAGATGTAATGAATTGAAAATTTATAATTTTCGTTGTATTCTTTCAATCTTCTCAAGTAGGATAGGTAAGAAGTATAAGTATCGTCTCTGTAGTATCCGTCTGAAAATTTTTTTGTGATAATTCGGTCGTAATGTTCGCAGGTTTCTTTGAATGTACAATAACCTTTGCTTACTTCTGCAGCTATCCATGGGTTCCATCCGCGGCGAAGTTTATCATTTAAACGTTTTATCAAATCGCAAGCAAATTTACGGCGCTCATTTTTATTGTCTATATAATTGAGTTTGATACGTTTGATACATAGTTTTTCTTTAACAGGCTCGTATGCGTAAAATCCGACATACCATTCTTTTCCTGTATACAACTTTGGCGGTGTGTAAGCTATAGCTTGTGCCAGCTCTTTTTTTCGCTGAATTTTAGACATTTTTTTTTTGCATCGTACTCAATGAGTTCAACGCAAAAAATGAATAATCTAACCTTTTAGGTTTCTCCCAATTCTCTCCCGGTAAATTTCCCCGACACGGTGGAATTTACACTATATCAGTCACTTAACCGTCTTTTTGTCGAGATAGGGCGACTCGAACGCCCGGCCTCCACGTCCCGAACGTGGCGCGCTACCAACTGCGCTATATCTCGTTTTTGGCGCTGCAAAGGTAAGGGAAAATAATGAATAAAACAAATAAAAGCGCAAGGATTTTTATTTGATTTCGAAACGATCGGCATCCATCCAAGCCGGAAATTTTTTCCGAAAAGTCTCCAAAAAGTCTTTCTGTATGGTTCCTGTGACGACCGATTCGGAATTCCGTACTGTTTCAATTACTGTATTCCCTTTGAAATCAAGTAATACCGAATCGCCTTGATGAGGTATCTTCAATCCGTCTTCTCCAATGCGATTCACGCCGCAGACGTAGCTTTGGTTTTCCAAAGCCCTGGCCTGCAACAATACTTGCCAGACATTGGCGCGAGCTATTGGCCAGTTAGCCGGACAAATCAATAAGTCGTAAGCATTGTCTGTATTTCTGTTCCATACAGGAAACCGCAGGTCGTAACAAATAATCAGCCTGATTTTCCATGTTTTATAGGGTATAATCAGGATACGGTCACCGGCAGTAAATTGTTTGTTTTCTTCGCCCATCCGAAACAGGTGGCGTTTGTCGTAGAAATAGCTGTCGCCTTGGGGCGTAATAAAAAAACCACGGTTAAAAATCCGGCCGGATTCGTCTTTTGCCAGAAAGCTACCACAGACAGCAAAACCGAAGTTTTTTGCCCAAGAACGAATGGCAACAATGGTTGCGTCCTCATTCGTTTCCGCCAAATGACCGGCTCGCATGGAGAAACCTGTAGAAAACATTTCCGGTAAGACAGCCAGATCGCTTTTTCCGGAAAGTTTCTCTAATAAGTGTCCGTAATGTTCTGTATTTCGGGTTTTGTTTTCCCATGATATTGCCGCTTGTACAAGGCTGATTCTCAATTTGTTTGTATCTATTTCCATAATGCCTTCATTTATCCGATGGCAAATTTGTGAGGATGTTTACCTTTGATATTTTTGTAGAACGATTTTATCTCTTCAATATCACGTCCTAAATTTCCGGTCGGGTAAAAATTTTTGCCGATACCGATTTCTTTTTTAGCATAATCTATATAGGCTAATGTGACCGGAACGCCTGCTTTTTCAGCAATATAGTAAAATCCGGTTTTCCAGTCGGTATTTTTTTTCCTTGTGCCTTCAGGAGCGATTGCTAACTGAAAATGTCTATTGGAAGCGAATAATCTTGCCATCTGATCCGATAAAGAGGACTTTTTTCCACGATTCACCGGAATACCACCCAATGCGCGTAAAAAATAATTGATGGGGAAGAAAAACCATTCTTTTTTCATTAATACATGCGGTTTTCCTCCGATGGATTTATAAAAGAGCATTCCGAGAATAAAATCCCAATTACTCGTATGAGGCGCTACACATAATACACAACGTTCGGGAATTATAACTTGCATGGAAGATTTCCAGCCAACTAATTGAAGTAAAAAAGTATATAATTTTCGCATTGATTCTCTTCTTTAATGTATTGCTTTGCCTTCTATTTTCGTCAATTACAAAAGATTTAATTGCTCAAAACATACGGCATTCTTTTGCAAAATTACAAAACTTAATCAATATAAAGACTATTTTTAAATCTTTTTTAGAAAAAAATTTATATCTTTGCAACTTCATTCAAAGGCAAATTGATTTGATATGGCAGAAATAACATATACCTTACCGGATTTTATATTCGAATCCAGCTGGGAGGTTTGTAATAAAGTAGGTGGAATATACACGGTATTGTCGACACGAGCTAAAACGCTTCAGGATATTTTTGGAGATAACCTTATCTTTATAGGTCCTGATCTTTGGAATGGGATTGCCAATCCTGATTTTACCGAAAGTAAGACACTGCTGAAAGGCTGGAAAAAATATGCACTTGAAAAGGAAAATTTGAAAGTGCGTATCGGACGATGGAATGTTCCCGGCAAACCTATCGTCATCTTAGTCGATTTTCTTTCTTATTATGAAATGAAAAACAGTCTGTATTTCCGGATGTGGGAGAAGTTCGGCGTAGATTCTATTGCTGCGTATGGCGATTACGACGAATCGAACTTGTTTGCTTATTCGGTGGGATTGGTAATTGAAAGTTTGTACAAATACCGGAAATTAGCCAATCAAAAAATAATCGCCCACTTCAATGAATGGATGTTGGGAATGGCCTTGCTTTATCTGCAAGATCGCGTACCGGAAATAGCAACCGTATTTACTACGCATGCAACTTCTATCGGCCGCTCTATTTGTGGCAACAACAAGCCTTTATACGAATACCTGACAGCATATAACGGCGACTGGATGGCTAAAGAATTGAATATGGAGGCCAAACATTCTTTAGAAAAGCAAACAGCCCGTTATGCCGATTGCTTTACGACTGTCAGCGAACTGACTGCGGAAGAATGTAGGCAATTGCTTGATAAACAACCGGATGTGGTAACTCCCAACGGATTTGAGTCTAATTTCGTTCCTCAAGGAAAGTTGTACGATGAAAAAAGAAAAATCGCGCGGGAAAAATTACTCGAAGTAACCACTCAACTGACCGGAGAAGTCGTTTCGGAAGATGCCTTTCTTTTAGCAATCAGTGGGAGGTACGAATATAAAAATAAAGGGATTGACATTTTTATAGAGGCTATGAACCGTACTCGTTTGGCAAATCCGGAAAGACAGATTATCGCATTTATTCTGGTTCCGGCTTGGGTCAACGGCCCGCG
This sequence comes from Candidatus Symbiothrix sp., assembly GCA_031290435.1. Lineage (GTDB taxonomy): Bacteria > Bacteroidota > Bacteroidia > Bacteroidales > Azobacteroidaceae > Azobacteroides. Next base: position 3,666 of record JAITNQ010000121.1, read on the forward strand.
GGCAGATTTACAAAGCCGGTTGAAAAAGCCGGATATCCGGAAATTCCCCTTGTATAATCCATATTATACCCATCATTTGAATTTCCCCGAACAAGATAAGGTTTGTGAATATTTACGTTACTTGGATTTCGTTAATCACGAAAATGTTAAAACGAAAATTATTTTTGTTCCTTCCTACCTGAACGGTACGGATGGAATTTTCAACCTATCCTATTACGACCTTTTGCCCGGATTGGATATGACTGTATTTCCTTCTTATTATGAGCCTTGGGGTTATACTCCGCTTGAAAGCATCGCTTTTGGCGTACCTACCATCACGACCAATTTGGCCGGGTTTGGCTTGTGGGCTAAAAAGGAAGGCGCAAGTGAGGATATAACTACCGGCGTTAAAATCATCATCCGCAACGATGAAAATTATTTGGAAGCGGCGGAAATATTGAAAGAAAGTATTATTAGTTACGCCACAACACGCCATTCTGCTTTGGTCGGTAAAGTGCGGAATGCGGCTACGGCTTTATCGGAAAAAGCCGCTTGGTCTCATTTTATTTCGTATTATTTGGAGGCTTACGACATTGCGCTGAATAATGCAGGAAAAAGAAAGAATTTAGAATAAAGAACATAAAAATATATATGTATGAAAATTAAAGCAAATTACGCAAATGAGCCTATTTGGCGTGAGAGCATTGTACATTCGAAAATGCCGAAAGATTTGAAAATTTTGGATGAAATCAGCCATAACTTATGGTGGGTGTGGAATTATGAGGCAACGGAATTGTTTTCAAAAATTGACAAAGCTCTATGGTCTGCAACAGAAGGAAATCCTGTTTTGCAGTTGCAGCGGCTTCCCTCCAACCGTTTGGAAGCTATTACAAAGGATGAATCAATGATGAAAATGATTCAAAATGTTTATGCCAAATACCATGCTTATATGCAAGAGCCGAAAAGGACGGACATCCCTTCTATCGCTTATTTCAGTATGGAATACGGTTTGTCCAATATCCTGAAAATTTATTCGGGAGGCTTGGGCGTATTGGCCGGCGATTACATCAAAGAAGCCAGCGATATGAATGTTGATCTGACTGCTATCGGTTTTCTATATAGATATGGTTATTTTACACAGTCTTTATCCATGGACGGACAGCAAATTGCCAACTATGAACCGCAAAGATTCGACCAGTTGCCGATTGAACAAGTCTTGGATACAGACGGAAAACCGATGATATTGGAAGTGCCTTACAATAATTTTGTTGTATATGCCAATATATGGTTGGTGAATGTAGGCCGGATAAAACTGTATCTGATGGATACGGATTTGGATTTGAACAGCGAGTGGGATCGTTCTATCACGCATCAACTCTATGGCGGTAATAATGAAAACCGGCTCAAGCAGGAATATTTATTGGGAATAGGTGGAATTCTCTTACTTGAAAAATTAGGTATCAAAAAACAGGTTTATCATTGCAATGAAGGCCATGCCGCCTTGATTAACGTCCAACGTTTGGCAAACCATATTCAAAAGGATAATTTGACGTTTTCGGAAGCCTTGGAAATTGTAAAATCTTCTGCCTTATATACTTGTCATACACCTGTTCCAGCCGGGCACGATTACTTCGAAGAGCCCTTGTTCAATAAATACATGAGCCAGTTTCCCGATAAATTGGGCATATCCTGGCAGGATTTTATGGATATGGGAAGAGCGACTCCGGGCAGTACGGATAAGTTTTCGATGAGCGTATTCGCTTTGCATACCTGTCAGGAAGCAAACGGTGTCAGCTACTTGCATGGAGAAGTCTCGAAAAAAATGTTTGCACCGGTATGGAAAGGCTATTTTGCCCCCGAATTGCATGTCGGATATGTGACGAACGGAGTTCACATGCCCACATGGGCAGCTTCGGAATGGCGTAAATGTTATGAAAAACATTTTGACGCCAATTTCTACAAAGATCAGTCAAATGAAGATATATGGAAAAAAATCTTTTTGGTCGATGACGAAGAAATATGGAATGTAAAATTGACCTTGAAAAACCGCTTGGTCAAACATATACGCGAATCTTTCAAAGACAGTTGGTTGAAAAATCAGGGAGACCCCTCTAAGGTTATTTCCATCTTGGAAAAAATCAATCCGAATGCACTGTTGATTGGCTTTGGCCGCCGTTTTGCCACTTACAAACGCGCCCATTTGTTGTTTACGGATTTGGATCGTTTGGCAAAAATTGTCAACAATCCACTATTTCCCGTTCAGATAATTTATACGGGAAAAGCTCATCCTGCCGATGGGGGAGGACAGGGGCTGATCAAACACATTGTTGAAATTTCGCACCGTCCAGAATTTCTGGGTAAGATTATCTTCCTCGAAAACTACGATATGCGTTTGGCAAAACGTTTAATATCCGGGGTTGATGTTTGGTTGAATACACCCACACGTCCTCTGGAAGCATCCGGCACATCGGGCGAAAAAGCGGAAATGAATGGCGTCCTGAATTTTTCGGTATTAGATGGGTGGTGGTATGAAGGCTATCGCGAAGGAGCCGGTTGGGCCTTGACCGAAAAACGGACTTACGACAATCAGCAATTCCAGGATGAATTAGATGCCGCAACCATTTATTCATTGCTTGAAAACGAAATTATTCCCTTGTATTTTGCAAAAAACAGCAAGGGCTATTCTCCCGAATGGATACAGTATGTTAAAAACTCAATTGCGTATATTGCACCGAATTATACGACCAAAAGGATGTTTGACGACTATATTAACCGTTTCTATTCAAAATTGGCTAACCGTTCTAAAATTTTACAACGCGACCATTTTGCAAAAGCCAAGGAATTGGCTGCATGGAAGGAGAATGTCGCTGTCGGTTGGGATGCTATAGAAGTCATTTCTGCTGATATTGACCAGAATCTGCTCAAAGGCGTTGAAGTGGGCGATGTGATTGAGGCTTCCTTGGTTTTGGATAAACATGAAATAAAAGGAGATTTGGGTGTAGAAGTGGTACGTTTTCACACAGAGCCTTTAAGCCAGATTGATGTAATCAAGATTTACGGTATGACAAAGATTAAATCCGAAGGTAGCAAGGAATATTATACCATAGAACTGAAGACTTCTGAGGCAGGCTCGTTCAAATTTGGTATCAGAATTTATCCGGAAAACAAGGATCTTCCTCACCGGATGGATTTTGCATACGTGAAATGGATTAATATCTAATCTTTATTCTTGGGGTAAAGAACACAGCCCGGACAGTCTGCACAGTGGTCTGTCCGGGTTTTTTTATTGCAAAAAAAACGATAAATCTGCCAGAAGAGATAAACTCCGACAAGGATTCCGATAATATAGATTGCTATTTCTTGCCACATCTTAACATGAATAAATGTCCGCAAATGACTTGCGTACAAAGTTACAACTTATTTTTCAAAAAACAAATGCACCCAATCGCTGATTTGATATAAGTTGAAGTATAATGAAATCCGCACCGAAGTCATTAAACCAAAATAAATTTCTACTTTTGTATCCGATAAATATCATCAAATTTTAATGAATATAAAATTGTCCCCGCAAATATAGGGACACAAAAAAAGAAAAGACAAATGACAAAATTAATTATTTCAACAACAGAGGTTGCAATAGTTTTATTGTTTTTCATAGGTTGTACAAACCAGAAACAACCGAAGGAAACAAACACCATAACTATTTCAGGTCAGGTAAGCGATTTTGAAGGTAATCCGATAGACAGTAGTGTTGTGCAACTGATGCACCAAAATTTCTCCGTAGCCGGTGAAACATATACCGACAAGTTCGGAAACTACACCTTGAGAGATGTAGAAAAAGGACAATATATGGCAATATATGTTATCCGCCCCAAAGAATATCCACGGGCAAATGCCGTATCGGAAGAAGATATGCGTTTGGAATTTTGGGCGTGGAATGTAATTGTAGATAAAGACTTGACCATTAATCCCCGTTATCATCGACTGGAACGGGTTCACCGTATTTGAAGTTCGTGGCGGCTATTCGGGTTTAATGGCTTATGTACGACCAATGAGTTTAGGGAAATATCTGTCGTATACCAAAGAAATTTATTTGGATAAAAGCAAGGTGGAAAAGACGGCAGATATTTCGATAAATCCCGATGAGATAGAATTTCAAATATATGCAGGTAACGAACTTTTGAAAATTAATTCAATACAAAAGATAAAGGAATTTCAAGGAGAGAATCAATCCATGAACGGTTATTTTCTGCAATTTGAACGTCCGAAAGAACGTCCCGAAAAGTATTGCATATTTAGACTTGAAGCCACTCATACACATAAAACATTTGGTGTGGAAAAGGGAGAAAATATTTACTTTTATGAGATTAAAGATTATAAATGAGAAAATATTGCAAAACGCGATTAAGTAAGAATAAAAATGAATATAAACGTCCCCGCAAGGGACATTAAATAAAAAGACAATATGGCAAAGATAAATGTAAAAGGTACGGAAATTGTGCTGATTAATCAGAAAAAAGAGGACTATATTTCGCTAACAGATATTGCAAAAGTGAGAGATAGCCGAAGCGAGGTAGTGATTCAAAATTGGATGCGAACCCGTATGACGATTGAATTACTTGGATTTTGGGAAACTCTCTATAATCCGAATTTTAAACACCTCGAATTCGA
>JAITNQ010000129.1 GCA_031290435.1 Candidatus Symbiothrix sp.
GAAGACGGGACTCAAACCCGCGACCCTCAGCTTGGAAGGCTAATGCTCTATCAACTGAGCTACTTCCGCTTGTTGAACCCCTAAATCCCCTAAAGGGGACTTCTTTACTCCCCTTTAGGAGGCAGGGTGTGGGCAGTGATGGATTCGAACCACCGAAGGCGTAAGCCAGCTGAGTTACAGTCAGCCCCATTTGGCCACTCTGGTAACTGCCCATTTTAATTAACAACTAAAAGGTAAAAACTAAAAGTTATAATGTCTTGCACCGTTTTCTTAATTTTTAGTTCTTAGTTTTTAGCTCTTGGAGCCTCTTGTCGGATTCGAACCAACGACCCCGAGATTACAAATCACGTGCTCTGGCCAGCTGAGCTAAAGAGGCAAAAAACACGTCAAACAACTATCTCGTTTCGTCCTTTTTTCTTACCCTCAAAACCGAAACGGGTGCAAATGTAGGGATTATTTTTGAAATGGCAAAATATTGGCGACTTTTTTTTATCATTTTTTTCATATACCCACTTTTTATTTTTTAATTTCTTACATTTATAAGATAGCTAAACAATTGATATACAAATATTAAAAGAGAATACTTCATCCTTTTTGCAGGAGTGTATCAAAAAACTAAAAGCCAAATAATTTTTGAGCGTTTGCAGTCGTTTTTTGCACGATGCTTGCTATCGGAAGGCCGTAGACTTCGGCTAACTTTTCTACAACTTTCAGAATATAGGCCGGTTCATTTCTTTTTCCACGATAAGGAACCGGAGGAAGATAAGGCGCATCGGTTTCCAAGAGGATTCGGTCTATGGGAGCCAAGGGAAGATATTCCCGGAATGTCGCATTTTTATAAGTAAGCACGCCGTTTATCCCTATCATAAAATTCTCACAACGAACAATTTCTTCCAATTCTTCGCGGGAACCGCCAAAGCTATGAAATACGCCGCGTAAACGACCTGTTCCTATTTTATGTAAACTTTCAAATACAGAAGGAAAAGCATCGCGGGTGTGAATAGCAACCGGAAGATTCAGGTCGATACTCCATTGCAGTTGCGCCTCAAATGCAAGAATTTGTTCCCGTATATAGGTTTTATCCCAATACAAATCCAAACCGATTTCTCCGACGGCAATGTAGGTTTTTTTTTCAAATCTGCTGCGTATTATCGCTAAGTCCCGGTCGAAATTTTCGCCAACACTGGTAGGGTGCAATCCCATCATCGGGAAACAGAAAGACGGATAGCGCGCTGCAAATGCATCCAAACGCGCCATTGAATCGACATCAATATTAGGAAGGCAGAATCGTTTTATACCGGCTTCGGCTGCTCTTTGCATCATTTCCGCACAATCGGCATCAAATTCTTCCAAGAATATATGTGTGTGCGTATCAACTAAATACATTCAATTGTTCTCCCATTTGATAAAACCGTATTTTATAAGCATTGTATTTTTTAATCCGTTCGTTATATGGCAATTTTTCGTATTTTTCTTCTACTTTCTTCCATACACTTTCTATCAGTTCATTCGCTTTTTTCCGTATAGGCACCATGCCAACCAACAAACGGTCTAAATTTTTTTTGTAGATATTCGTACTCTGAATCGCATCCGCAAACAATTCATAATGTACTTTCAATTTGGCAATTGCAGGATTATACAAAGGTGTTCCTCTTCGGTAAATCCGTTCTGCTTCTCCTTGCATCAGGTTTTTTCCCCATTTTAGAATCGCGTCTTCAGAGGATAAATCCGGCTTAAAAGGTTTATCCCAATTTTCAAAGCCGTATAACTGTAGGTTTTCAGGCTTTATTTCACTGCGTATCACCGTGAGAAATAAGACTTGTATAAAATGAGAAATATACATTTGGGCGTTTTTGAATAAGCCGTCATAAGTAGCCATCGCTTTATCTTTATCCACTATTGCCTGATTTTTAACGAATAAGTGTCCTTCAAAAGAGATTAGAAAAACACGTAATTCCTGCATTTCCAATATAGACAAAACTTTATACTGTGATTCGGACAATTCTTCCTGATCAATTATTGCGCTGAGAATATTCAAGCGTTCCTCATCTGTTTCCGGTAACTTTTTTAAAGACATATCGTATTTTTTTTCACTTAGTATTATTTATCTTTTAGTATTTTCTATCCTTTAAATTTAGCGTAAAATCCATCAAGACTTCTTTTTTTTCTTCTTCAACGGCAACCGTTTGCAAAGCAGCTTCCGCTTTCTTACAATAAGCCGCGATAATAGCATAAGCCGCATCTTTGACTGTCAATTTGTCATACAAATCACGGACGGCTGTTATTTTACTTTCCGACTGGTCATCATTTCCTATCCAATGAAGCAGTTCTTTTTTATCGTTTCCTTCGGCTGTATCCAAAGCTTTTATCAAAAGATAAGTTTTTTTATTACATAAAATATCACCCCCTATTTTTTTTCCAAAAGCCTCCGGGTCTCCATAAACATCCAAAATATCATCTTCAATCTGGAAAGCGATTCCAAGGTGAATACCGAAATCATACAAGTTTTGCCGGTCTGACGCTCCGGCTCCTCCTACAATGGCGCCGGTTTGAAGGCAAGCGCCCATCATAATGGCCGTTTTAAGATAGATCATATTGATATACTCGTTTTCCGTAACGTCCATTCGTTTTTCAAAATCCATGTCATGTTGCTGTCCGCTACAAATACCTGCTGCCGTATCGGAAAACAAATCCAGCAATCGTTTCAGTTTGGACTGGGGTGACTTAGCCATGTAAGTATAGGCAAGAATCAACATGGCATCTCCGGAGAGAATCGCCGTATTTTCATTCCATTGCTTATGAACGGTAGGGTGCCCTCTTCGAATATCCGCCTTGTCCATAACATCATCGTGCATCAACGTGAAATTATGAAAAATCTCCCAAGCCAAAGCCGGAAAAATGGCTTCTTTCACTTCCTCCCTGTACAGATTACAAGCAAGTAAAGTCAATGCGGGACGAATTTTTTTCCCTTTGAGAGACAAAAGATAATCGACCGGTTTATACAATCCGGAAGAGTCTTGCGGATAATCTATCCTTTGTATCTCCTTATTAATAACAGCTAATGCCTCCTGAAATGTCATCATAATGTTTCCTTAATCAGTCCCAAAGTTAATTTTTTTTTTTTTCTTGTGCAAATTTGTCAAATTTTATATGCATTGCTTGCGCATCACAAACTGTATTTTTATTTGTTTTAAAGTTTAAAAACAATGGGTATATAGGTTTTTGCTTTTACTTTTTTTCCAGCTTTCAGACCGGGATTCCAAGCAGGCATCGTTTTCAAAACACGTACCGCCTCCTCATCCAAAAAAATATAAACGCCTTGTTCCAAACGGACATCCGAAATAGAACCGTCCGTATTGACAATAAAAGAACACCATACCCTACCCTGAATCCGCTGTTTCAATGCAGCCTGAGGATACCGGATATTTTGATAAATGTAACGAATCAATTCTTGCATTCCGCCCGGAAATTGCGGCATTTCTTCCGGTTGGACAGATACGCTCTCTCCGAAAAGTTCCGGCATATTCCTTTCTATATCCATGCTTTTTATGACTGAATCCAAGGCTATTTTAACTTGCCTGTTTTCCGAAGACTCTTCTATTTCAGTCGTTTTATCCACAAGGTTGTAGTCTTCATAGACAACGTCCTGTTCCGTTTCCTTCTCTTTCTGCGGCTGGTTTTCAATGAATTGTTCAGCATTTTCCATATTACCGGTAAATTCACTTTCAATAAAAACCGGACTTAAAAGCGGTAAGCCGGATGATCCGTCAGTCGAACTCTGCCATTCCATCATGACATAAAAAGTGGACAGCGCAAGTGCAAACGCCATAAAAAAAAAGGTTGTCCTTTTATTCTCTAAATCTGCTTTCTGTGTTTTTTTTGAATCCATCGGCTTAAATTACGCTACAAAGATACTTTTTTCTCCATTTATTCGTTAGTATTAAAGCGAAAATTTTACATTTGTAATTAGTTTTAGCTAAAATGAGAAAAAATATTTTATTATATATCCTTTTATTAAGTGTTTTCCCGCTGATGGCGCAGGAAGGAAATTCTACTTTTGATTTCCTTATGTTGCCAAATTCCGTTCGCGCTTCGGCCTTGGGTGGGACTAATATTTCCGTCGTTGAAAATGACCTTTCGCTTATTTATCATAACCCCGGTTTTTTGGGACCGGAAATGAACATGTCTTTCAGCGTTGATTATTTGTCCTATATTGCCGATATATCCATGGGAAACGTTACTTTTGCCAAATCGTTAGGAGAAAGAAGTTCATGGGGAGTTGGCGTTACATACGCCAATTACGGAAAAATGTCCGAGGCAAATCAGGGGCAAATTATAGGCGATTTAAGTGCAAGTGACATTTGTGGAAACCTCTTCTTCTCCCGCGATTTAACGGATAAAATACGAGGAGGTGTTGCTGCAAAATTCATTTATTCGGATTATGCACACAACACTTCTATCGGATTGGGCGTTGATTTGGGACTAAGTTATTACAATCCGGACAAAAATCTTTCCATCGGCTTAGTAGGTAAAAATTTAGGTCGTCAGATTAAAGCTTACGAAGAGGAATTGGCAAATATGCCTTGGGATATCCAATTCGGATTCAGTCAGAAATTAAGTCACGCACCTATCCGGTATTCTGTTACAACGGTATACCTGAACAATTGGAAATTCTATAATTTGCAAGGGAAGAAAGATTCTTTTCTGCCGACTTTCGGAAAACATTTGGTATTCGGGGTTGATTTTCTGCCCAGCGATAATCTTTGGATTGCCTTGGGATATAATGTGAAACGGGGATCCGACTTGAGTTTGAGCGAAGGCAACCGGATGGCAGGATTCTCTGTCGGCGCCGGACTGAAAGTAAAAGCTTTTTCATTCGGATGCGCAGTCGCTCAATACCACCCGTCGGCAACTTCTCTTATGATCAATGTATCCATTTCTTTATCCGAACAAAAATTATAAAACCGACATGCATAAAATAATCATCGCTGTCGACGGACATTCTTCTTGTGGTAAAAGCACGATGGCCAAAGATTTAGCGAAATCCATAAAATACAATTATATAGACAGCGGGGCCATGTACAGGGCCGTAACCTTGTATTGTCTACAGAATACTTTTTTTCAAGGAGATAATTTAAATTTGCCGACTTTAAAAAAGCATATTGACGCGATACGTATTTCGTTTCGTTTCAATGAAGCAACCGGTCGTTCGGACACCTATCTGAATGGAGAAAATGTGGAAAAACAAATTCGCAGCATGGAAGTAGCCGATAAAGTAAGTCCGGTCGCTACTGTAGGATTTGTAAGGGAAGCCATGGTCCGGCAACAACAGGAAATGGGTAAAAACAAAGGAATTGTAATGGATGGAAGAGATATCGGCACGGTCGTTTTTCCGGACGCCGAACTAAAAATATTCGTCACAGCCCGTCCTGAAATTCGTGCGCAACGCCGTTTAGACGAACTTATCGCCAAAGGGGAAAAGGCAAGTTTCGAAGAAGTTTTGGAAAACCTGAAAAAACGCGATTTTATCGACTCGACCCGTAAAGACGGGCCTTTGCGGAAAGCAGCAGATGCCGTCTTATTAGATAATTCGGATATTACAATTGAAGAACAGAATAAATGGTTGTCGGAATTGTTTCGACAATTAATAAGGAAAACCGCTATTGGATAGGGTATATTACTTTATCTAAAGGGGATTTTTAGCGCCTGCGAGGCAAAGTAATTTTATACATGAACTGTATCTTTCTCGCAAAACATTTTTAATTTTGAGTTCTTTTCATTTGTTTTTCATAAAAATAGTTTTACCTTTGTAGTATAAATTAACATTTAACCAAACTCTCAAGTTATGAATGAAATAATTGAAGCAACCTATATCAATCCGTTAACGGATTTTGGGTTTAAGTTACTTTTTTCGGAAGAAAAAAACAAAGCGTTTCTGATAGATTTCTTGAATGAAGTCATTGAAGAAGAAGGGTGTATCACAGATATTGAATATCAGCCGACTTTTCAGTTGGGAAATGCAGCGCAGCACAGGAAAGCGGTATTCGATATTTTTTGCAGGAACGAGAAAGGGGAATATTTCATCGTGGAGATGCAGAAGGCCAAGCAGCCGTATTTTGTAGATCGAAGTTTATTCTATTCCACCTTTCCGGTACAGAAACAAGCGCCGCAAGGAGTTTGGAATTTTCAATTAAAGGCCGTTTATACGGTTGCATTATTGGATTTCGTTCTTTTTGAGGAGGCAGAAGATGAAAATTATTGTATTGAGCGTATTTACCTGATGCGAGACCGGACGAAAACAAGGTATTCGAAGAAATTGAATTTTATATTTGTCGAATTGCCGAAATTCAAGAAACCGGTTGAAGCGTTAGAAACAAATGTAGACCGTTGGTTGTTTTGTTTAAAAAATTTATCCCGATTGAACTCACGACCGATGGAAGTACAGGGAAGGATATTTGAAAAATTATTTAAAGCAGCGGAAATCAAAAAATTAACAGCAACAGATATGGAAACATACAACAAAAGTATTTTAGAGTATCAGGACGTTCGCGACGCGGTTGATTATGCAAGAGAGGAAACTTTTGAAAAAGCTTTTAAAAAAGGTATTGAAGAAGGCATTGAGAAAGGTATTGAGAAAGGTATCAATCAAAAAAGTTTCGAAATAGCCCGGAAATGTTTTCAAAAAGGAATGTTGTTAGAAGAGGTTGCAGAATTAATTGATCTTGATGCCGAACAATTAAAGGAACTCTTTAAATGATATCCTCAAAGCGCTCCCCGCGCAAGCCGGGGGCGAAGAGCACAAGCGTCTGCGAGGCAAAGTCCCCTTTAGGGGATTTAGGGGTAGGGATTGGAAATAAAAAAGCTCCGGATTTCTCGGGAGCTTTTTCCCCTTGTAATTATTTTTTCGGGGAACTGTCTTTGTTTCGGGTTTTTTAGCCCAAGTAACTTTTTAGCAAGTCATTTTTGTTACTTGCTTTCAATCTTCTGATTGCCTTTTCTTTAATCTGTCGTACACGCTCACGCGTTAAACCAAATTTATCACCAATTTCTTCAAGTGTCATCTCCTGTGTACCGATTCCGAAAAACATTTTGATAATGTCTCGTTCCCGGTCGCTCAATGTTGACAAAGCGCGGTTGATTTCTTTCGAAAGCGACTCATTCATCAGATAACGGTCTGCAACGGGAGCGTCTTCATTGACAAGCACATCTAACAGACTATTGTCTTCGCCTTCCACAAAAGGAGCATCCACCGAAATATGACGTCCGGACACTTTAAGCGTATCGGAAATCTTGTCTACCGGTATGTCCAATTCATTCGCCAGTTCTTCGGGTGAAGGCCTGCGCTCATGTTCTTGTTCAAACTTCGAAAAAGCTTTGGTAATCTTATTCAGAGAACCAACCTGATTCAACGGTAGCCGTACAATCCTCGACTGTTCAGCCAAAGCTTGTAAAATAGATTGCCTGATCCACCATACTGCATAGGAAATAAACTTGAACCCCCTCGTTTCATCGAACTTTTCAGCCGCCTTAATCAGACCCAGATTGCCTTCATTAATCAAATCAGGAAGACTTAATCCTTGATTCTGATATTGCTTAGCCACAGAAACCACGAAACGGAGATTAGCCCGCGTTAGTTTTTCTAATGCCGCACGGTCACCTCGCTTAATTGCTTGCGCCAATTCAACTTCTTCTTCAACAGTGATCAAATCTTCACGACCTATCTCCTGAAGATACTTGTCTAATGATGCACTTTCCCTGTTGGTGATTGACTTGGTGATCTTTAATTGCCTCATTCAATAATTTTTAGTATGAGAAAAAATCGAAACCTGCAAAGGTAGTCATTTTTTTTCGAATCAGAAATCGAATGACTGCCTTTTAATGTTTTTTATACTATTTTAAATCTGATTTACTCATTCAAATCTATGGCAGAATACTCTACCCGCCTTGATTCAGGATAAAAACCCTTGATGAACAAACCTCTTTCATCCGGATCTTTTTTCAGAATTATTTCAACGATTTTGATAAATTCATCGGGCGTAGCAATACGGGTATCATTAGCTGTCAGGATAATGAATCCTTTTTTGAGTCCTTCCGATTTCAATTTTCCATTGGTCAAATCCGTAATTTCAATTCCTGAATTTATCCCCAGGCGTTTCCTGTCTTCCCGTGATAATTCCTTGAAAGATGCACCCAGAATATCGGCAGGGGATTTATATTTGACTGTCTCCGTCGTACCTTGATCATTTTTCAATTCTACGGTATAGGTTTTTACGTCTCCTGCTCTGTTCACTTGCACTTTCACTTTGTCACCGGGACTGAAATGGCTCAAGCTGGCCGTCAGATCGGAATAGTTTTTAACTTTCGCATCGTTGATTCCGACAATCACATCACCCTCTTTGAGTCCGGCATTTTCGGCGGAGCTTTTAGAAGCGAAACCGGCGATATAAACACCTTCGTGTACTTTCAGTTTCTCATATTTTCCCGGGTCGGTTTCTTTCAATACGGACAGGTTGGCTACACTCACCACACCCAGCATCGCCCTTTGCACCATTCCATATTGTTTGATATCCGAAACCACTTTTTTCACAATATTAATCGGAATGGCAAAAGAATAACCGATATAATTGCCTGTTTCGGAAATAAGCGCAGCGTTTATCCCGACCAATTCGCCCTTGGTATTGACCAATGCACCTCCGCTATTTCCCGGATTTACAGCGGCATCTGTCTGGATATAGGACTGAATCTTGTTTTCGGACGGCATTCCGCGTCTCATACCGCCATAGCCCGAAAACAATTCGCCGCGTCCGGTGGCGCTGACAATCCCGGCGGTAACGGTAGAGGTCAGGTTAAGCGGATTGCCTACGGCCAATACCCATTCGCCTACTTTCAGTATATCCGAATTACCGAAAGGCAAGATATGCAAGTCTTTGCCATCAATTTTCAGGAGGGCGATATCGGTAGCCTCGTCTCTGCCTATTAATTTGGCTTTATACGTTTGGTCGTCATTGGTGATTACTTCAATTTCATCGGCGCCCTCAATCACATGATTGTTTGTCACGATATAGCCATCCGTTGAAATAATCACACCCGAACCGAAACCGACCCTTGGCTGTTGTCTTTGCTGGGAAAAAGGATTTACTTCACCGAAGAAATATTCGAAAGGGTCGATATAATTTCCACCATTTCTGTTCCGCTGGGAGGGTGCAGCTACAGATTTGATGTGTACGACAGCATTTACACTTTGTTCGGCAGCGAAAGTAAAATCGGTGTTTTCAGCTGCCTCCGCATAAGCAGCCATTTGATAGCCTCCAACCTGATTAAATTCTTGTTTTCCGGAGAAAAGAGTTCCATTACTCCGATTCAAATAAGCATAAGTCCCCACAGCGACGGTAGCGCTTAACACGCTCACCAGCACAAAACCCAATAGTAATCTTCCTGTTTTCATATTCAAATTTCATTTTTATTTTATTGTATGAATTAAAAGTCAGTTTAAATAAATTCTCTACAAATAACGTACAAAAGCCGTTTTTATGTATGTTTTTTTAAATATTTAACCTACAATACACGCTATTAACCCTACTTAACAGTCACAATGTCATAAATGCATCTGTAGATGACTTAAAAAAGAAAAGCTGTCAGCGATTCAGGAGAAAAATTTTTACCATCTGTGTGGGAAAATCCAATTTTATCTGTAAATTTGTCACCCTAATAATAAAATTATGAACTATCGGTTTTGTGGAAACAGCGGCTTACAACTCCCTTTAATATCTTTGGGATTGTGGCATAATTTCGGAGAAGTAGATAATTTTTCCATCGCTACGGACGTCATCCTCCATGCTTTTGAACAAGGGATTACCCATTTTGATTTAGCCAATAATTACGGTCCGCCGCCGGGAAGCGCGGAAATTAATTTTGGGAAAATATTCCAAACGCATTTGAAAAATCACCGTGACGAACTGATTATTTCTTCCAAAGCAGGACACTTGATGTGGGAAGGGCCTTATGGAGACGGCGGTTCTCGTAAATATCTGATGGCGAGTATCGACCAAAGCCTGAAACGTACAGGTTTGGCATATTTTGATATTTTTTATAGCCATCGTTATGATCCGCAAACACCTTTGGAAGAAACGATTCAGGCTTTGATTGACATGGTAAAGCAAGGTAAAACCCTGTATGTCGGTTTATCAAAATATCCTGTGGATAAAGCGCTGGAAGCCTACCGGATGATGCAGGCGCAGCATGTCCGCTGTCTGATTTTTCAAGACCGGTACAACTTGTTGAACCGGGAGCCGGAAGCGGATGTGATACCGATGAATAAACAATTTGAAGTGGGATTTATTGCCTTTTCTCCTTTGGCGCAAGGTTTGCTTACGGATAAATACCTGAATGGCATTCCTGAAAATTCGCGGGCTGCCAAGCCACACGGTTTTCTGAAAAAAGAAGATGTCAGCCCTGAAATAATTCACAAAATCAGACGATTGAATGTATTGGCCGAACAACGCGGACAAACATTGGCCGAAATGTCATTGGTATGGTTGCTACATAACGAAGCTGTAACTTCGGTGATTGTCGGGGCAAGTTCCGTCAAACAATTGCAAAATAATATCGGGAGCGTCAAAAATATTGGGTTTACGGAAGCGGAATTGGGTGAGATAATGCGAATTAATAATGATGAATGATGAATGAATAACGAATAATGAATAATTAAGAAGAATGGAGAAGAAGGAAAATGTGTTGAAGGAGAAATCGTATGCGTTTGCATTACGGATAGTAAAAGCGCACAAATATCTTGCTAAAGAGCAGAACGAATATGTATTGTCAAAGCAATTATTGCGTGCCGGAACTGCTGTTGGCGCTTTAGTCAGGGAAGCTGAATATGCTCAATCGAAAGCCGATTTCATTAGTAAAATGAGTATTGCGTTGAAAGAAGCCAACGAAACGGACTATTGGATTATGTTATTACGCGACAGTGAATATATTAACCTCACAATGAGCAAATCGCTCATAGAAGATTGTGAAGAATTATTACGACTACTCATTAGCAGCATTAAAACAACAAAAACAACTAACAAAGGACAATAAACTAAATAGATTCTTTAATTATTCATTATTCATTCATCATTATTCATTCATCATTGTTCATTATTCATTATTCATTCTTAATCCGTGTTATTAAAAAAGATAAAATACAGCATTCTCCTCTTATTTGTGACAATATCTGTAAGTATGGCACAAATAACCGTCAATCAATTTCCTTTTTTGGAACAGTTGCCTTCTAATTCCGTTCCCCGGGTTTTTCAGGATAAAGAGGGCTACATTTGGCTGGGAACAATGGATGGTTTGTGTCGGTATGACGGTTATCGGATTCTCTCTTTCCGATCGGATATGAATAACCCAAATCGTTTGACTAACAATGAAATTACCTGTATAGCGGAAGACAACAACAATTATTTGTGGATAGGTACAAAACGCGGTGTAAATATCTTAGATAAACGTTCTTATCATATTTCCTTTCTGAAGGATGAAGCGGTTCAGAATCAGGAAATCAGGTATATCTTGGTAGCATCGGACAGTACGATATGGGTTGCCGCCGGGGTTGAGATTTATTGTTATCGTCCTGATTTTTCACTTAAATGCCATTACAACAGCCGGTTTTTCAATACGGACAATCTTGCGGGCGCCTCCATCAATTCCATCTATGAAGACCGGCAAGGTTCTATTTGGGTTTTGATATGGAGAGGCGGTTTGTTCCGGTTTGATGCAGCAAACGACCGGTTTATTCCGTTTCCGGCAATTGGCTCTCAAAACAATCCTTTCCGGCTATTTCAGGATAACCGGCAACGCTACTGGATATGTACATGGCGGGATGGATTATTCCTGTTTGATCCCGAAAAAGATACGTCTTCTCCCTATACGTATATAGCAATAAAAAACGAAAGCAGGAATCTGCCTGAAAGTATTTTTTACAGTATTGTGCAGGATGATAGCGATGCATACATCTGGGTAATGTCTTTTTCCGGACTGTTCGCTTTCCGGTACAATGATGACGGCAGCTTGGAAAAAGCGGACATAGCCGGCCTTTTTAAAGAGACCAACAATTTATTCAGCGAAATTATCAAGGATCGTGACGGGAATTTGTGGATTGGCGCTTTCAGTGAAGGGGCGATCACAGTTACTTTCAATAAGCCGGGTATACAGAATTATTCGTTGGAACCTATCCGGGAAAAAAAAGGCGTTTATCCGAGCGTTACAGCCATATATGAAGATAATGAAGGAATTATATGGGCTACATTGAATCGTGATGAATTGTGTTTTATCAATCCTGAGGATAACACAATCCGTATGAGTGCGGAATTTCCGGAAGTGCGGAAAATATGGGGTGACTTCGGATTGGTTACGGCAATAGGCAAACCTTTTGATACGGAAGATGTTTGGATTGCGAAAGAGACGCCGCCATCCCTTATTTCTTTGCGAAAAACACCCATCGGTTTTGCTGTTTCCAACAAGATATATCAAATGTTGGAAAAATTGCCCGAACATGAAAAGGTTCATTATTTTGTGAATGACAATAATAAAAATACATGGATTGCCACTGAAGGCGGAGTTGTTGTAAAACCTTTTCAACAAGATAATTGCTATCCGGTGAACAATAAAATCCGAAATATAACCGACATGACAAAAGACAGCGTCGGCAATATCTGGATAAGCTGTGAAAATGCCGGTGTATATAAAATAAGCGTTGCTAAAGATAATTTGGCAAACAGTCCGTTCACTAATTACAGCAAAGCTACCGGCGATTTGAAAATGAACAATATACAAGCTGTTTGCGGAGATAAAAACGGTCGGGTATGGTTGGGCGCAAAAGAAGGAAATCTCCTTGTCTATGAGCCTCAAACCGGAGAATTTCAGGATGTAAGCACTTCATGCGCCATGACCGGCGAGGCTATTTTGAATATTCTGATGGATGATTACCAACATATATGGATATCAACCAACAAAAAAATCACCGAATACAACCCGATCAATCAAGCCTCTACTTATTATACTTTATCCGACGGATTGGTTGTCAATTCTTTTGCGAAAAACGCTTGTTGCAAAGGCGCTTCGGGAAAAATTTATTTCGGAGGCAGCCGAGGTATCTGTTCGTTTTCTCCTTCCGAAAGGTTATCCAAACCTTCCCCTTCGAATTCCCCTTTCATTACCAATATCAATATACAAAACGCCTCTGTTTTCAACGAAAAAGAAAATGCAACATTTGATAGATTGGTTAACCGGCTGGTTTTAAATCCGGAAGAAAAAAATATTGAAATCGAATTTTCCACTTTGAATTACGTTTTCCCGTCCAAAATACAATATGCGTATAAGATGGACGGCATTGACAAGGATTGGGTATATGCGGGAAATAGCCGACAATTTGCTACCTACAGTTCCTTGAAAAAAGGGCATTATCTGTTTCACATCATTGCGACTGATGACAACGGGCTTTGGAACGAAAACGAAACACTGCTGACGATATACAAAAAACCGGCTTTTTATGAAACTTGGTGGGCGTATATGGCTTATTCGGCGCTTGTATTGTTAGCTGTGCTTTGGGGTTTATGGTTTTACGCCAACCGTTTGAAATTACGCAATGAATTGAAAATAGCACAAATTGATAAGCGGAAATCGGAAGAGCTTACGCAAACCAAATTGCGTTATTTCACGAATATTTCGCATGATCTGTTGACGCCACTGACGATTATTTCCTGCCTGATAGACGATATTGAATCTCGTTCAAAGGGTAAATTCAGTCAGCATGAAATCATGCGCTCTAATATCAACCGCCTGAAATACTTGTTGCAACAGGTTTTGGATTTCCGGAAAGCGGAGAGTGGAAATATGAAACTGAAAATTACCCGTGGTGAAATCGTTTCTTTTATCCGGAATATTTGTTACACCAATTTCTCACCATTGATTGAAAAGAAAAAGATAAATTTCAAATTTATCGCTTATCCGGAAGCTATTCCGGCTTGGTTTGATTCGGACAAAATCGACAAAATCATTTTCAACTTATTATCCAATGCTTTTAAATATACAAATTCGGGCGGAGACATCCGGGTAGAATTGCAGGCAAAAGAAGCAGACAATCATACGCAGTTACAAATAGAGGTCAGCGATACCGGCAAAGGCATTTCCGAAAAAGATTTGCCCCATATCTTTATCCGTTTTTTCAACAACGATGCCGTTCAAATGGAAGAAACCAATGGGATAGGCCTTTCCCTTACCAAAGATTTGGTGGAATTGCACCATGGAACCATCAGTGTAGAAAGCCTGTTACATCACGGAACGGTTTTCCGTATTGAAATTCCGATAGACAAAGAGCGTTTTGGAGAAAATGAATTATCGGAAGCGCCGTTCGCGGACTACCGGGAAGGAACAGGCGATTATTCGGCGCTGAATCCGGTGGAGTGGGCAGATGAAGAACAAGAGAAAAAAAACATTCACCTGTTGATAGTGGAAGACAATGAAGATTTAAGGATATTGATCGCTTCTATTTTTTCCAAACGCTACTTCGTCATCACCGCCGAAAACGGAGAAAAAGCGCTGTCGCTAATCAAGGAACATAAGATTGACATGATTATCAGCGATGTAATGATGCCTGAAATGGACGGATTGGAACTTTGTCGGAGGATAAAAAACGATTTGGAAACCAGTCATATCTTTGTATTGTTGCTTACGGTAAAACACAGCGCCGAAGACCGGGTGGAATGTTACAATGCAGGCGCTGACGGATATATCTCCAAACCATTCGATTTGAAAGTATTGAAAGCGCGGGTCGACAATTTGGTCAGGAGTAAACGAAAAAGGCAAAATGAATTCAAATCAAATGTGGAAATCAATATCTCTGCATTGGAATATCCTTCTTTGGATGAAGACTTTCTGAAAGAAGCTGTTTTAACCATTGAGAAGCATTTGTCCAAAACCGGTTTCGATGTGAATGTTTTGGCAAAAAACCTGAATATGTCGAAATCAACCTTTTATCGCAAGATAAGATCTCTGACCGGACTTTCTCCATTAGAATTTATTCATAATATCCGGTTGAAACATGCCTGTAAAATGTTAAAAGACAAATCCCTATTAATTGCCGATGTAGCCTATTCCTTAGGGTTCTCCGACCCTAAATATTTTACTTCCTGTTTCAAATCCGAATTTGGGATGACGCCTTCCGAATACCAAAAACAATCATTGAATGAATCAATCTATTGAACTAATATTACCCCTTTTTTGAATGATTTTTATCCCGTCTAATTGAAAAGACCGATATAACTTTGCCGAAGAATTATTCATAAAGTATTAATAAATTGTTGAATCTTAAAATTTAATTCATGAAAAAAAGGAATCAATTTAATTGTAAGCGGGCAATATTCCCAAGCGGAATAGTGAAAAATTTTTCAGCCGCTTTGTTTTTGTTGTTATGCCTTATTTATTCTACGAATATCTATGCGCAACAACAAAATGTTTCCGGTAAAGTTTTGGATACCGAAAACGAACCGCTTGCCGGTGTCTCTATCGGCATAAAAGAGGCGTTGGCAGGAGCATTGACGGATATCGAAGGAAAATTCAATTTGAATGTACCTTCCCTGAATGTTACCTTAACGTTTAAGTACTTGGGGTATAAAGACGCGGAAATAGCCTTAAACGGACGCAGTTCAATTACCGTCGTCATGGTGGAAGATACACAATTGCTGGACGAATTGGTCGTTGTTGGATACGGAACGCAGAAAAAATCGGATATTACCGGTTCCGTCACTTCCGTTCCGAAAGACCGCTTTTCGAAACTGCCGGTTACGAACGTTTTGCAAGCCATACAAGGCGTAGCGGCCGGTGTTACTATCACGCAGTCTTCGTCTATCCCCGGCGATGAGCCGACAGTTATGGTGCGCGGACGCAATTCTATCAATGCCTACTCTGACCCCTACATCGTAGTAGACGGTATTCCGCTCAGCAAGACGGGCGGCTCGCTCAACGACATCAATCCCAACGATATTGAGTCAATGGAAATCCTCAAAGACGCCTCCGCCGTAGCTATTTATGGCACCAACGGCGCCAACGGCGTTATCCTTATCACCACCAAGCGCGGAACGACCGGCAAACCGGTGATTCGCTACAACGGCTATGTAGGTGTAGAGGGACTTGCACACGTACTCGAACCGGGGTCACCCGATCAGCTACTCGAACGCTATGCCGAGTACTCACGCATTCAGAACTCCAGTTTATACAACGGAGGGCCGGTAAGGTATCAATACGAATACGACAACTACATGAACGGAAGAACTATCGACTGGATTGACGAAGTCACCCAGACCGGTATTATCCAAAATCATAACGTCAGCCTTTCGGGCGGACAAGAGGTGGCCTCTTATTATATCTCCGCCGACTATATGGATCAAAAGGGCGTACTGCTGGGATACAACTACAAGCGCTATTCGGTACGTACCAACTTAGACCTGAAGCCAACAGACTATCTGAAGGTAGGGATATCTACTTTTATCGTGGGGCATAACCGCGACGGCGGGCGCGTCAACTTACTGAACGCTGCCGCCATGAGTCCATACGCACAGATGTATGAAGACGACGGCTTGTATACCCACTATCCGATGTATTCCGAGACCTTGTGGGCAAATCCTTTGCTCCCCACTACGCTTAACCCCGAACGAAGGCAATACAACGTCAGTGTGAACGGCTTTGCCGAAGTGGATTTCGGCAATATCTGGCAACCGCTGGCTGCGCTGAAATATAAATTCAATGCCGGCTATACTTATGTCCCCTACCGCAAAAGCGAATACGAGGGGAAGACGGTATATAACGAGACCGGCTGGGGAAAGATTGACAATAGCGAGACTGCTACATGGACGATTGAAAACATTATTTCCTACACCAAAGATATCGACGTCCATCATTTCGATTTGACCGGACTGTATGCTGCCAAAAGCATGCACTATCAACAAGGTGTTTCCGGAGGAAATATCTTCCCCAACGACGAGTTGGGATGGTATAACCTGGAAGTGGCTGCTACACCTATGGCAAGCTCGTCTGCCATCCTCCAGACCTTGCTTTCGCAAATGGGACGTTTGAACTATTCGTATGACAGCCGTTATCTGTTTACCTTCACGGTGCGTAGAGACGGTTCTTCCGTGTTCGGCGCGAATCATAAATACGGTATATTCCCCTCCGTAGCCGTGGGTTGGAATATTGCACGGGAGCGTTTCATGGAACCGACTGCCGAAGTGCTCAACAATTTAAAGCTACGTCTCTCCTATGGTACGTCGGGTAACGAAGCGATAGAACCCTATCAGAGTCTGACGAAGATGGCAAACAGCACATTGACTTTGAAAGGCATATCTCATACGACGCTGAAATCCGAATCTTCTATGGGTAATGCAGACCTGTCGTGGGAATCAACCAAGAGTTTCAATGTGGGTATCGACTTTGGATTGCTGAACAACCGCATCACCGGTACGATTGAGTTCTATAAGTCCAATACGGTCGATTTGCTGCTCAAGCGCAACCTGCCTCGCATCACCGGCTACGAAAATGTATGGGCGAATATGGGCAAGACAGCCAATACCGGTTTGGAGATAACCGTCAACTCCAAAAACGTGGTGACGAAAGATTTCACATGGTCTACCGGTCTCGTATTCTCAAGAAACAACAATGAACTGGTAGAACTGTATGGCGACGGTTTAGACGACATCGGCAACCGTTGGTTCCTCGGCCACCCCATCGACGTGATTTACGACTATACAAAAGTAGGCATCTGGCAAGAGGCTGAAATAGCTGCCGGGGCACATCTGAACTGGGATCCGACAGCCCTGGCAGGTGATCTAAAATTGGCCGACCTCAGTGGCCCCGACGGTGTGCCCGATGGCAAGGT
>JAITNQ010000136.1 GCA_031290435.1 Candidatus Symbiothrix sp.
TATTTTTCACGAGATGGTTTTATGAGCTAAAATAAAGAATATGAATTATAAATTTATCACTATTGTCGTTTCTGTAGTACTTCTATTGAGTTGTTCTCAGGCGAAGAAGACGGATATTGCAACCGTATCAGGGAAAGTATCCGGTTTTATTCCGGTTTCACAAAATAATGCTACCGTTATAAGATTAACAGTGACAGATGTAATCTTAGGGGAAGATGTTGAGTATGAAACTTTAACAGGGAAAGACGGCATATTTTCTTTTTCTATTCCTGTTATAAGTAAATCAATCGGTCGTATTGGCATTAACGCCGAATCTTATTATCTTGCTTACATAAGCCTGACGCCTATGGAAGAATCAAAGTTCGAAGTTTTTTTTGATGAAAAGGGCGATAAGCAAGTAAACATTCTAAAAGGCAGCGGATTTACAAAAAGTGATTTGGAAGATATTAGTACGGTAAGTATGCAAGTTCTTGAAGCATATCAAAATAGGGCAAGCGGGAAACAGTCTTTTTCTCCGGATATAGCGCCTGAAGCATACAAAAAAGACATAATAGATGAATGGGATGAATTATTATCAATTGTGGATAATGATAAAAATTTACCGGCAGAGAGCAAAACTTTTATCCGTTTACCAATTAAGCTGTTTTATCTCAAAAATGATTTGCTGGATTATAAAAATGCAATGCATGATCGCTACTGTCTTCTTCACGATAATGAAGAAAAATTTAATGCCGATGATTTCACCCCCATCATCCCCCAAAAATCCTATTATTCTTTTTTGAAAGATTTTGATTTGAATGCTATTCAATATGTTTTCACCAATGATTATTACGCTGCTCTACAATCTATTCTCTACCAGGAAGGTCTCAATATTCCGGCAATCGGAGATACTCCGGTTAAAGTCTGGATAGAAGCGGTAAAAGCAAATATCAGCGATTTAATGGGTAGTGATTCAGGACTGTTTTACGATCTGTTGGCTGCCCATGCTTATATTAAGCAATTTAATGCTGACAAAACCCCATTGTCAAAACAACAAGAAGAGAATATCAAAGCATATTTCAGTAATAAGCGATTTGTGGAAGTATTATTGTCGAAAAATGAAAAATGTATTGGAATTAATGAGGATATTGTGGCTTTAGAAAATAATAAAAAAAATACAGAAAAAATTGTATTGCCATTAACTATTAATGAAACGCCTTCCGTTTCAAAAGAGGAATTAATGAATGCTATAATTTTGAAATACAAAGGGAAAGCGGTGGTGATTGATTTTTGGGCGACATGGTGTGCTCCTTGTCTTAACGCCATGGAAAAAACCAAATACTTCAAACATGAGATAAGAGACAAAAATGTTGTTTTTGTGTATATTACCGATGCCTCGTCTCCTGTCGAAGAATGGAAAGAAAAAATTAAAGAAATAGGGGGTGAGCATTATTACCTGACGGAGGAAGAATGGAACTATCTGTCAAAAACTATTCGATTTTCTTCTATACCTACTTATTTGTATTATAATAAAAACGGCCTATTGAAAAACAAAATAATCAGTTTTTCGTCTTCAAGAGAAATGCGGAAAATGATAGAAGAATTGTTATAACGAACCGCAAAGAAGCAAAGCGCGCAAAGGAACTTACTTTGCGTTTCTCTGCTTCTTTGCGGTTCATTCATTCCTTAAAATTTCCATCGCTTATCGCTATAAAATTCGGATAAAAAACCGTATCTTTGCACCTGTTTTTATATAACCTAAATAAGTTCGCAATGAGAAAATTTTTATTATTGCTGTGTTTTTGTGGTTTTACCCAAT
This sequence comes from Candidatus Symbiothrix sp., assembly GCA_031290435.1. Lineage (GTDB taxonomy): Bacteria > Bacteroidota > Bacteroidia > Bacteroidales > Azobacteroidaceae > Azobacteroides. The sequence goes on from JAITNQ010000136.1 coordinate 1,799, forward strand.
TGTATGCTCAGCAAAAAGGCTTCTGGAAAGAAGATTTTTCGTCCGGTAAACTCCCTGCCGGATGGATTGTGGTTGATTCTACAAGGGCGGAAGGGCAAAAGTATGAATGGATGGTAACCGACCAACCTTATCCGGGGTCTTTCCAATTCGACCAACAAGCGCCCCCGATTGCTTCCACCAGTCGCGGTTATCATATTCAGTACCGCGCCGGCGTCTTCACCGGAGAGGAAGTTACCAAATGGAACCAGAAAAAACAGTATCCCGGCGGTTATTTCCGGACAGCAGCCATTGATTGCCGCGGGAAAAACGATGTTATCCTGAAATTTCAACACGTTTTCCGCTGGAATTCATGGTTTACCCGAAGAAATGACGCCGGCGGCAGAGGGCTGTGGATAGGCGTAAGCACAGACGGAGAAACATGGAAAGAGTATGACGTCTTGAAAAGTAATCCGGCGGCAACCAATATGTTTCAACCGCTTACCGAAGAGATTGATATTTCGGAAATAGCGGCCAATCAACCGGCGGTTTACCTGCGTTTCTTCTGGAAAGGCATGTTCTCATGGTACTGGATGATAGACGATATTGAACTGACGGAACCCTATCAAAACGATCTCGCCATAGAAGGACTTGTTTCTCACCGTCCGGATGGGAATACTTTTACAACTACGGATACGCTGATAGTAAAAATCAAAAATACAGGCGTGCAAAACATTGCCGAAAACTTCGATATTACCGCTGTTTTTACCGATGGCGTCCGTCTAAAAGCGACCGTCGATGCGGCAAACCATCCCATCAAAAAGCAGGAAGAACGGGAAATTGCCTTTCCGGCAACGGACTTGTCGAAAAGAGGTTCTCATAACCTGACATTTACCGCCGACTATGCCAAAGACGAACGGCTTGCCAACAACCGCTTAGACATAAAACTCAACGCTGCCCGGATTGACGTCGGCAAAGTGACCGGATTCACCCAACAAGCTAAATCGACTTTTGAGTTTACTGCCGGTTATGCCAAAGTAAAAGTGATTTTCTACCGCGACGATATTTTCCGCATATGGTTAGCGCCCGACGGAGAATACACCAATCCGGCCGGAAACGCTATCGTCGTAGATTATGAAGTAAAAAATCCGTCCATATCCGTCAGTCAAAATGCGCAATACTATAAGTTGGAATCGAAAAATTGCATATTACGTGTCTATAAAGACCCCATGCGCTTTGCCATGTACGACAAGACCAATAAGCAGGTGATTTGGGAAGAAGTCGAACCGATTTATTTTGGCTCTCAAACCGGACAAACACTCAAAGAAAAAGAAAATGAATATTTCTATGGCGGCGGAATGCAAAACGGGCGCTTTTCCCATGCCGGAAAAGAATTGGAAATTGCCGACGACGGTGGCTGGAACGATGGCGCGCATCCCAATCCGGCGCCTTTCTATATGAGCACGGCCGGATACGGTGTCTTCCGGAATACCTTTGCAAAAGGCAAATACACTTTTGCCGGAGAAGATTCGATACCTCGTCCTGTCAGCCAATTGGTGCACAATGAGAACCGCTTTGACGCTTTTTATTTCTATGGCCCTTCGTTGAAAAATATTTTGGGCGACTATACCGACATCACAGGTAAACCGTTTATGCCGGCGATGTGGATGCTTACTGTGGGCGATGCCAACTGTTACAACAAACCGGAACAACGTTTGGGATGGCCTCAGTCAACGCCGGACGTCATCCGGTTGATTGCCGACGAGTACATCAGATACGATATGCCGCGCGGCTGGATACTGCCGAACGACGGTTACGGTTGCAGCTATGTAAAATTGGATTCTACCGTGAAAGAATTGGAAAAACGCGGGTTTAAAGTCGGACTATGGACGGAAAACGGCGTGGATAAAATCGCATGGGAAGTAGGACAAGCCGGCACCCGTCTCTGCAAATTAGATGTGGCATGGGTAGGTTCGGGTTATGAATTTGCCTTGAACGGCGCCAAATCAGCCTTTGAAGGTATCGAAAATAACTCCAACGAAAGAGGTTTTGTATGGACGGTACGCGGATGGGCAGGCACACAGCGTTATGCAACGGTCTGGTCGGGCGACCAATCGGCGGATTGGAATTACATCCGTTACCATATTCCTACGGTTATCGGTTCCGGACTGTCCGCCCAAAATGCGGCGACAAGCGATGTCGATGGCATATTCGGCGGGTCTTCCCGCACATACGTTCGCGACTTGCAATGGAAATGTTTCACGCCTTTTACCATGTCGATGAGCGGATGGGCGGATGTTAACAAACAACCCTGGACGTATGGTTATCCCTATACCGATATCAACCGGAAATTCCTGAAACTGAAAATGCGCCTCAATCCGTATGCTTATACGGCTTGCCATGAAGCCTATACAACCGGCATTCCGATGGTAAGGGGTATGATACTCGAATTTCCCGACGACCCGGTTACTTACGGTACCGAAACCCAATACCAGTTTATGAGCGGCCCGTCCATGCTTGTCGCCCCGGTATATAAAAGGGGAAATGTGCGGGATAGTATCTATCTTCCTAAAGGACAATGGTATGATTATTGGACAGGAACGGAATACGAGGGTAACCGCTGGATAGAAAAATATGAAGCGAAAATGGATATTTGTCCGGTATTTATCCGGCAGGGAGCCATCATCCCGATGTATCCCGATATGAATTATGTCTGGGAAAAACCCGCCGACATACTTACGCTGGATTTGTATCCTTCCGGAAATACTGCTTACGAATTGTATGAAGACGACGGCATTACCCGCGACTATAAAAAAGGCGAATTTGCCAAAACTTTATTCAGCGTTTCAGCACCTGAAAGCGGATCCGGGAAAATTTCGGTGCATATCGGCAAAGCCAGGGGCGACTTCAAAGGCCGCCTGAAAGAACGAGTCTATTTGCTGGATGTCCGGTCGGGAACGGCTCCTTCCGTGGTAAAATTGAATGGTCTTACGCTGAACAAACTGAGTATGGCTGATTTCGAAGCCGGTAAAACCGGTTGGAGCTTTGACCCGGAAGACCGTACCGGACGGATAAAAATACGGACGGAAAAGGTTTCTACCGATGTCGCCCAAGGTTTTGAGATAATACTGTAAATTAATTGTCTTGTCGCGCCGCATTTTTTCTACAATTAATTTTGAAAATACGTGATTCTTTCATACCTTTGTCCCGCTTTTGTAAAAAAGTAACCGGAAAGGTGCTCGAGTGGTTTAAGAGGCACGCTTGGAAAGCGTGTGAGCTTCAAAAGGGCTCCGGGGGTTCGAATCCCTTCCTTTCCGCAACGGCTATGCATATTGTGTGTATACATCACAATATGACAGTAAGTTGTTGTCCCCACTTTTATAAAAAATTTAACTATGGCCGAACACAATGAATTAGGAAAAAACGGCGAATCAGCCGCAATTACGTATCTGGAAAAGAAAGGATACAAAATTTTGCATACCAATTGGCGTCATGGCTATTTCGAGTTGGATATAGTAGCGAAAACAGATGACGAATTAATTGTAGTAGAAGTAAAAACCCGCTCCGGAGGGAGTATCACAAATCCGGAAGATGCGGTAACGGATCAGAAAATCAGGCATATTGTAGCTGCGACAGATTATTATATTAAATGTTTTGATATAGACTTACCTGCGCGTTTCGATATTATTTCAATCATTGGGAAACAACCTGATTTTGAAATTGACCATATTGAAGACGCTTTTTATCCGCCGGTAAATATCAGAAGATGGTAAAAAACAATTTTAAAAATTTTGGAAAAACGAAAAAAAGTTATACCTTTGCAAGGTTTTTGAGAAACTAAGTTTTTTCAATAGGAGAGATGGCAGAGTGGTCGATTGCGGCGGTCTTGAAAACCGTTGAACTGAGAGGTTCCCGGGGTTCGAATCCCTGTCTCTCCGCAGTCAACATTGAATATCAGTGTTGTTATGAAACGTGTACACGAAAACGTACACGAAACAAAGGTGTCTAATTTAGACACCTTTGTTTTCGTTTTATAAATTATCGTCAATTTTTTTCGACTTCGTTCTTAATTCTATCCTCTGCAAGTTTTACGTATTCGTTGTTTAGTTCTATTCCTATATAATTACGTCCGAGATTTGCTGCGACTACTGCCGTTGTGCCTGAACCTATAAAGGGGTCTAATACCAACCCGCCGAGTGGGCAGCCTGCGATTATGCAATTATGCACAATGTCGGGCGGGAATGTGGCAAAATGTGCGCCTTTGAAAGCTCGTGTTGGAATAGTCCACACGCTACGTTTGTTGCGTACAAATTGTCCGTTGTGTTTTTGCCATCGTTCACCCCACCCTCGCGAAATTGTTTGCGCGTTTTTCGAATTTGCATATTTTGTTCTGCCGTTGCGTTTGAGGCTTTTACGACCGTCATATTTGGCGGGTTCGAGCATTGCTACGTGGTTAAAATAATATTTTTGCGATTTGCTGAATAAAAAAATATACTCGTGCGACTTTGTGCAGCGGTCGGTAACGCTTTCGGGCATTGGATTTGGTTTGTGCCATATTATATCTTGGCGCAAATACCAGCCCGCATCGCGCAAAGCGAGTGCAAGTAGCCACGGGATACCGAATAAATCTTTATTTTTTTGCCGGTAACTTTTGTAAGGTTTCAAAAAATCGCCCGTAAAACTTGCCTTTTGTTGAATACCTTTGATATTAATATTACCAATTCCACGCCCACTGCCCGCGTAGCTATCGCCGATAACAACCCACATCGTGCCGCTGTCCTTAAGTACTCGCTGACATTCGGTAAACACTTCGATGAGCCTTTCAATATATTTTTCGGGTGTACATTCAAGCCCGATTTGCCCGCTGACACCGTAATTACGCAAACCGTAATAGGGCGGACTTGTAACGATGCAATCTACGCT
>JAITNQ010000160.1 GCA_031290435.1 Candidatus Symbiothrix sp.
GGATGCGGGTATCCATCGTTTCGATATCCGCTTCAAGGATCAATACGGGAAATGGAGCGGTATAGAAAGTAAGTATTTTATCAAAAAAGCCCCATCTCCGGCAGACAACAACCTGACGGATTATGAATACTGGCTGAACGACGATTACGAAGAAAAATACACCGGCGTGACCGATCGTCAGGCGACTTTTGTTTTGCTCGACAGCATTGATGCGCATAAAGCAACCCAAGTTGTGAGCGAAGTTCATTTTCGTTTCAAAGATGAATGGGGTCAATGGAGCGCGACGACAAGTACAGCCTTTTATTGTCCCGTTACCGTTTCCTTATACCTGACTTACACGCCGAGCGTACCGGAAGGAACAACGCCGGTAACGGTAGATGGGTATGGCAACTATCAGGATATAGCCTACGATTTATACAATATCACCCAGGACAAGGAAATAAATATCAGGGTTAAATTTCCGAATATTACATGGGACGACCCCATCAATGTAGGCGACGAGATTGCCATCACGCTTACCAGTCTCAAAAATGCGTTCAAAACGGTAAAAGATACGATTATCATAGCCCAAGATATTGTGATAAATGATACCTTGAATATCGTACAAAACGGACTGATCAGGGCCAATTGCATCAGCAGCGAAAACGATGCCGACGTGGGCATTGTGTATGATGCAACCGGTGTAAGGGTAGCTCAGTTTGATTACATCGAACAAACGCTTACTACCCAAGCCTTGCCGGACGGAACTTATTCTTTGGTTTCGATGGCGAACAGCCCCTTCTTCAACACCATCCAACAATTGCAGGATTTTGCTTCCACCGAAATGGTGGAGAATACCGATTATATCCTGCAATCCCTTGCCGTGAATACCGGTATAATTACGGAAACCAGCGTTACTATTCCCAAATTGGACGAAGACCGCTTGTATTATACAGGCAGCAATACCTCGTTTTCCGTCAATAAACCCCAAATTGCCATTGGCAATTACGTAACGCTTCGCGCCGAAATTGATTTTAAAGAGAAATACCTCCCGGACATCAGCAATGTAAAATTGGTGGTGGATATTCCGGAAAAATCTCCTTTTGTCAACAATTCGGTAATGGTCGGCAGTGTGGTTTTCAACGGTTATTCATTGATCAACAATCGACTGACGGTTCCCTTGTCAAACTATCCGGACGTCATTCGCTTCTGTATCATTCCTACCGAATGGGGTTCCTTTGTGCTGAACGCTTTTCTGGAATTTACCTTGGACGGCGAAACGATCAAACAACCGATAGGCATTGCCCGGTTTGCGGCGGAAAGTTTAACTATTCTCGCGCCAAGCTATACGGCGCAAACGACGATACCGGTACGGGGATTGGCTATGCCCAAATCTTCGGTGAAAGTGTATGACAATGAGGTATTGGTGGGGCAAACTACTGCGAATGGCAATGGCAATTGGCTGTTTTTTTGCGATTTACAAGAACCGGGAATATTCTCTTTCCATGATATTTATGCGGAGGTATACTCTCCTCAAGGATTGATGATGCAAACAGAAACCAAAGAGGTACTATTTTATAAAAATGCCATTGAAGTTTCCAAAGTGACCATGTATAATACAGCACATAGAGCTAGTTCATCGAATTTGTATGAATGTGTCAGTGTGTTAGATTTTCTAAATCCATCATTGGAAGGAGCTGTTTATTGGTATTGGCCCTCATATCCGGATTTTACATTTACGATTGAACTGACAAATAATGATTTGGTATCGGAAGTTTGGTTAGATGTAATAACAACTAATGACAATAGGGTTAGTTTGCCTGTTTTCTTTGACAGTGTAAAAAAATTATGGGTTGCCAAAGGTAAGTTTCCTAATAGTTATGATTTGCCGAAAAATGTGAATGTTGGTTTTTTTCAATCTGAGACGCGATCACGAGCCTCATCATCTATAAATGATGAATTAAGAAAAGCATGGGATAATTTTACAAAGCGTTGTGCAACTACGTATACAAATCAATATTTATTCTTGTATCTAGATGCTCTTGATGAGAAGTATAGTGATAAAGATAAACAAAGAGTAATAGATTTCTTTAATAATCGCAAATGTGGAAAAGATCCTAACCCTCCTATGTCTGTCCCGGATTTAATCATTATTCGAGACCCTTCCGGCTACGTTTACGAAGCCGTACCGTCCAACCGTTTGGAAGATGTAACTGCCGGTGTTTATCAAAAAACATGGGAAGAAGATATGTATGGCAACCCGGTTGAAACCATCGTTTTGTGGGACGCCGAAAATTATAGCCAGGTAAATCCGCAACAGACCAATGCGTATGGCGAATATGCCTGGGATGTGCCGCAAGGCCAATGGCAGGTAAAATACGAAAAAGCCGGTTACGAAACCGTTTACAGTGCATGGTTGCCCGTGCCTCCCCCGCAATTGGATATCAATGTTGCGATGTCGCAGGCTGTTCCGCCGCAAGTCAAGAAAGCACAAGGTTATGAAACCGGTATCGAAATCCTGTTCGATAAATTCATGCTGCCGGCTACCATGACTACCGGTCTGATTACGGTTACACGAGACGGAATCGACGTCAGCGGAACAATTGCTTTGCTGAATGCCGAGACAAACCCGGCCAACACTGCCGAACAGTTTGTATCGAAAGTGCGCTTTGTACCCGAAACGCCCTTCTCAAGCGCCGAGGAGATTATCCTGACCGTGAAACGGGCAGTCCAAAGCTACACCGGCAACGAGATGGACAATGATTTCGTCCAGCGGATAGAGATACAAAAAGAAGTTACGTCCATTGCAGTTACGCCTGTTTTGGATGTATCGTTGCATGGTAGCGCTTACTTGGAAGTATCGGCAGCGCTCGGAGAAGCAACCGCAGGCAAGAAAGTGACGGCCCGGTCGGTTTCTTCCGTCATTGTTTCGGTAGCAAGCGAAGTTATATTGGACGCCGACGGAAAAGGAAAATTGCAGGTTGACGGGGAAATGCTCGGTACTACGGTTATCGTGGTTTCTTTGGAAAATACGGATTTGAAAGCAGAAGCGCTGATTCACGTAACAACGGCAACCGCCACGGA
>JAITNQ010000205.1 GCA_031290435.1 Candidatus Symbiothrix sp.
GGAGAATATCCTTTTTTAAACGATATTGCAATTAATAATTCCGGAAATTTGGAATTACTTTGCGCCATGGGATTTGTATATGAGTATGATTTATCCGGCAAATACATAAAAACAACAAAGATTTCATCATCGTATATACGTGCTGTTCATGGATTAATATCTTTAGATAAACATACAAGAGTATTTTTTGCTGCTTTTCATCATCCATACAGGCTTATTTATTATGATCTTAATGAAAAAAAGATACTGCACGAAGAATTTGAGGAGTCAGATATGTTTGGTGGGTCATATGAATATTTTAGTTTTTACCAATATAATGGAAACTGGTGGTTTTTCCGCCCTTACTGCAATGATGTATATAAAGTAGGAATAGATAAATTTGAAATTTCATATACATGGGATTTCGGCAAATTTAATCTTGACCATAAAAAAGTTCATTTTTCGGAACAAGCTAAAAACAATGTATATAAACTATATGATGAGTTGAAAGAAAAATTCACGTATCGGTTTTCCGAAATTGGCGAAAATAACAGATATGTAATAGCTCATGCCAAAATAAAGGGAGAATTTGCAAATCTGATATATGACAAATCAATCCAACAGTCGCGGTATATAGACAAATTTACAGAATCGGTTATTATGTGTCCGATGATTGTAACAAACGAATATCTATTAGATTTTTGTAATCCGGGAGAATTGGAAGAACATCTTACGGAAAATATGCTTGGTGAAACAAACAAGAAAATATTTAATGACTTAATTCATTCAGGGGATGCCAACCCTATTATTATAAAATTTAATTTCAAATAGTGCTATGAAAATAAAAAATGTCATCATAATTTGTATTATAGCTTGTTTACTTGGATTAGATATTTATCTTCTTCATATTAACTATCAGAATAGAGCTATTATAACTACATTGAATAAGGCATTTGAAAGAACGGATCATCTTCGTAGTGTGGAATATTTATATAAGGTGTCGAAAGAAATTACTAAAATCAGATTGCAATACGAACGATATCCGATAACTAATCATGAAATTTATGCAGGTTCGGATACAACTAAAATTATGTCTATTGAAAGTTTAGTTGATAAGCCAAAGTTAATATTCGGTTCGTCACAAAATATGTGTCTGCCTTGTATTTATTCTGTATTGGACCAATTAGCAGAAATAATGCCTGATTATTCCAATAATGAAAATATTATTTTTATAGCTGATATTGAAAATCGTCTTAAAAACAACTACCATAACAAAAAAGTGATTAGTTTTATTCGGAAAGAAGATTTTCCGTTGTATGAAATAGGTGCTCCGTATTTGTTTATTCTGGATAAAGACATGCTTGTTAAAATGTTATTTATTACAGATAAAACCAATCCTGAGTTGACAAAAGAATATCTTAAGATGGTAAAAAAACGGTTTCCCAATTTTTGATATATCTGTAAATAGTATAAAATGAAAACTTATATAGAAATGTTTGAAGAAATAAGACTGTTTGTATACAAAATTCAAAAGAGCATTTTATTTTTATTTGTTCTTATCTCATTCGTATCTTGTTTTCAGAGTAAAGACAAAAAAATAGAACGCTATATTGCAGGGACAAAAGATACTTTATTTCAGCAATCGTATTATTTTTTGAGGCAATATTCGTCCAATGTTGAAATAATTCCGGAAGATATTGAATTGGCGGTTAATTCCTGTCGTCAGGCTCTTGAAAGCGGAGAAATTCCATTTTCGATATTTTGTGAATATGTTTTACCTCCCATTGTTTACAATGAGCCTTTTGAAAATTGGCGGAAAGCATGTATGGAAGAATACGACTTTCTAAAGGGGGATTCTATTCCCAATGTCTGCGATAAAATTAATCATAGTTTGTCCAAAGATTTTAAATTTGGACATCAATCCCTGTCTCCGTTTTCCATGACATGGAGTCAATTAAAAAAAATAAAAAGCGGACATTGTTACCACATGGCCAAGACAGTTCTCTATCCTTTGCGTGCTTTGGGCATTCCCGTTACCATTGATTTTATCCATAGTTGGGGAAATTCTACAGGTATGCATTGTTGGAATGTCGCATATATCGACGGGAAAATGGTGCCGTTTATGGGATATGAGTCTTCTCCTTATGACTACAATCCATTTCTGATTAATCAAAGTGAACCGGATTCCTCAAAAATGATATTTCGTTATCCGGCAAAAGTCTTTCGTAAAACATTTTCCACCAATCCGGAAATTGAAGCGCTCAAAAAAGACATGGCGCAGGATGATATTTCAATTCTGTTAGTTGACAGTAAAATTAAAGATGTTTCAGCCGAGTATTTTCTTGTAACAGATATCACTTTGGATAATCTTCCTGAAGAATATGCCAATTCTGTTGTTTATCTGTCTGTTTTTTCAAATAAATGGAAACCTGTTGCAGCTGCAAAAGTGAAAAATAACAAACAGGTAGTTTTTACTGCGATGAAACGGGAAATGTTATATATGTTATCTGTATGGAAAAGAGGAACAATAATCTCACTTTCCGATCCTTTTGTTATAGATAAAGACGGAAATAAAAAAAATATAACTCCCAATTTTAATAAAACTGAAGATTTTGAAATTACTACAGAGTATCTTCCCTTAAAAGAATATTTACAATTAAGCAGGGATAAAAAAAAGTCATCTGTACATGATGAGGAGAATTTTATTTTAAGTTATTGGAACAATCATGGAGAATGGCAGATGATTGGAAACAAAAAGATTTCCAATGGAAAAATTCGTTTTGAATCGGTTCCCACGAATGCTTTATTCTATTTGTCTGATATAACAGGGAAAAAAATTGGGAGATGTTTTGTTATTGAAAACGGGAAACAGGTTTGGTGGTAATGAAAGACAAATGGCAAAATATTCATGGAAATCGTTTTGGAAAGACTTTTTGTCGTACAGCATTATAACATTGATAGCGATTGTACTGGCAATTTTGATGCGGATTTTTTTATTCGCTTCGTTCAAAGTGCCGTCTCCATCGATGGAACCGGCTATCATGGCGGGCGACTATATCCTTGTCAACAAACAAATTCCCGGGCCGAGGGTTTACCGCGACATCCATAATATCCGCGAAAACGGGAAAGTCCAAACCAAACGATTTAAAGGCATCAGGGCGGTGCGCCGGAACGATATC
>JAITNQ010000230.1 GCA_031290435.1 Candidatus Symbiothrix sp.
AAATCCACATCCCTACGGAATGAATAATCACATTGAAGGACATCGTATTCTTTGCCTTCAAATTTAAGGTTCGCTCTAAATGCCATAATTTTTAAATGTATTAATTTGTAATAAAAAAAATCACACCACAATATTATGAATTTTTTTTCAATACACAAAATATTTTTCAATAAAATGTTGTTTTTTGATGATTAATAGCAAAATTTGATTATTTTTGCGTGCCCAATTACCAAAATTAGAGGTTTTGATATAAAGGGTTTTTTGTTTTTGATTATATATTTTGAATACTAAATAAATGTAGATAAATGGATTTTTTAAATTTGAACGAATCTGTAAAAACAGCTATCCGTATTGCACAATCAATTGCGCGAGAATACGGTAATGAGTATTTCACGTCGGCTCATTTAATGAAAGCTTTGTTGCACAAAGAAGTTGGACTTCAAAGTTTTATTGCGTTTTTGGGAAAAGAGACCGCTTATTTTGAAGAATGGGCGGAAGTGAGGATTGAAGATTGCCCCAAAAAAGGGTCTCCGGCTGAAATAACAGGAGACGAGCACATCGCCAAAGTGTTTGAAGAGTCGGACAATGTGCGGTTGAAATTGGGACTGTTGGAAATCAATCCGATTTGCGTTTTAGCTGCTTTGGCAAAACCGGAAGTGGGATTTACAAGAGATCAGCTAAAGTCATTTCCTATCAAGGAAAATGAAATTTTCGACCTTTATTTTAAAGGCGAAGAGATGATGAGCAGTATCATTCCCGAACTGCACGAATCGCCCGAAGCCAAAGGCATGACTGCTTTGCACAAGTATTGCATCGACAAAACGGCTTTGGCCATTGATTTGAAAATAAGCGATGTGGTGGATAGGGAAAAGGAAATCCGGATGATGATGGAAATTTTGGGGCGTCACAGTAAGCCCAATGTGATGGTCATCGGAGACGCAGGTGTTGGGAAAACGGCCTTGGTCGACGGCCTTGCCCGCAGAATTGTGGACAAAAATGTTCCGTCCTATCTGGAAGGATGCGTCGTTTATGAATTGGATACCGGCAACCTGATTGCAGGTGCCACCTACAAGGGGGAAATAGAAGACAGACTGAAAAACCTGATCAAGGAAATCCGCACCTTGGACAAAGCTATCCTTTTCATTGACGAGATACATATATTGCTTGATTCCAAACAAGGTAACGCCGGCGCTGCAAACATATTGAAACCGGAAATGTCGCGTGGCGACCTGACCATTATCGGGGCGACCACGATTGACGAATACCGTAAACTGATTGAACCTGATCATGCTTTTAACCGCAGGTTCGAAGTTTTGCAAATGGAAGAACCGGATATGGATTCGGCGGTTAAAATGTTACAGTCCGTTGTTGGAAAATATGTCAACTATCATAAATTGAAAGTGACGGACGATGCTATAGCAGCGTGTGTCCGTTTGGCCAAACGTTATACAAAAGACCGCCGTTTGCCGGATTCGGCGATTGATTTGTTGGACAGAACCATGTCTGCCACCAAAATGATCAATGAAACTGCTGCCAAAGATATCCTGGGATTCACCAAGGAATTGGAAGTGATAGAAGAAAACAAGGAGAAAAGCAAAGAAGAAGCATTCAAAGACTTGGGCTATGTCTATTTTTCCATGCAGAACAAGCTCAGCCCGGTACTGTTGGGTCTGATTACCGATGAAACGGATGTAAAAGAAATAGATAACAATGAAGACCTGTTGGACTATATCCACCGGTCTTTGGATACGCTCCGCGAATTTTCGAAAGAAAAAATACAATCCGTAACGGGGCATGAAATTGCCGCAGTTATCTCCAATAAGACGGGTATTCCCATCGGCAAAATACAGTCGCAAGAGAAAGAACGTTTGTTGAATATGGAAGAAATCCTGAAACGGCGGGTTGTAGGTCAGGATCATGCCTTGAAAGCTTTGGTCGATGCCATTCTGGAATCGCGAAGCGGTCTGAACAAACAAGGCCAACCCATCGGTTCGTTCTTTTTCCTCGGCCCGACCGGCACCGGTAAAACCGAGTTGGCCAAAGCGATGGCCGAAGCGCTGTTTAACGACGAAAAAGCGATGATCCGGTTCGATATGTCGGAGTTCAAGGAAGAACATTCCGCGGCTTTGCTGTACGGTGCGCCTCCGGGATATGTCGGTTATGAAGAAGGCGGTATGTTGGTAAATAAAATCCGCCAACAGCCTTATGCGGTTGTCCTTTTCGATGAAATAGAAAAAGCCCACCAGTCGGTTTACGATACTTTCCTGCAAATTATGGATGAAGGAAAACTGCATGACCGTTTGGGAAAAGAAGGCGATTTCTCAAATGCTTTGGTCATTTTCACTTCCAATGTGGGCAGTGAATGGTTGGTGGAACAATTGGCACAAGGTGTATTGCCGACTACTACACAGATGATGGAAGTGATGGGGCGCCATTTCCGACCGGAATTTTTGGCGCGTTTGTCGGAAATCGTACCTTTCCGTCCGATCAACGAGGATATGCTGTTGCTGATATTCGATATTCAACTGAAGGGATTGTGTGTTGCATTGGAAAAGCAAGGAATAGAACTGACCATTGATGAAGAAACCCGGCGTATGCTGGCCAATAAAGGGTTTACCCCGAAATACGGCGCCCGGCAGGTAGCGGGCGTTATCCGTAACTATTTGAGACGTCCTATTTCACGGTATATAATTTCAGGCAAAGTAGCCAAAGGCAATCGACTGATAGCGGGAATGGACGAGAACAAAGAATTGACTTGGGAAATAATTTGAAGCTTGCAGAATAAATTACTGCAAGCTCAAATCCCAGTCTTTCCAAACCACTTCGTAGCCCTGTTGTTTTACAGCCGATAGAACTTCATCGGGACTACGTCCGTCATTGATAGCAAACTGTTCCAGTTCGTTGCGATAAACGGCATAGCCTCCGGGGTCGGTTTTCGAACCGGCGCTGAGTGAAGTGATGCCCAAACCGGTCATATTGTCGCGGAATGTTTTCTCTTCGCGGGTCGACAAGGCGATTTCGATGTCGTGGTCGAAGATGCGATAAGCGAAAATCAGTTGCGCCAGCTCTTTGTCATTCATTACCACATTGGGTTGGAAATCTTCCCCTTCGTGCGGTCGCATACGGGGAAACGAAACGGAATATTTGGTTTGCCAATAGGTCTTTTGCAGATAACGGAGATGCAAGGCCATCAAGGTTGCATCGGTTCGCCAGTCTTCCAGACCAATCAGGACACCCAGCCCAATCTTGTGGACGTCGGCTTTTCCCATCCGTTCGAATCCATCTAACCGCCAATCGAATTTCGATTTCATGCCTTTCGGATGATAGACTTTGTAACGCGCTTTGTGGTAGGTTTCCTGATAGCAATAGACGGCATTCATTCCTGCATCGGATAGTTGTTTGTATTCCGCTTCCTTCAAAGGTTGCACTTCAATGGAAATGGATGAAAAATAGGGCTTTACCAAACGAATAGCGTTTTCGATGTAATCGGCTCCGGCTTCCTGTGGATTTTCGCCCGTTACAAGCAGGATATGTTGGAAATCGCCGATTTTCTTGATTGCTTCTACTTCTCGCATTATTTGATTGTCGGTCAATATAATGCGTTTAATATCATTGCTATGGTTGAATCCGCAATAAATACAATGATTGATGCAGGAATTTGTCAGGTAAAGCGGTATGTAAAACTGAATGGTATTGCCGAAACGTTGGAGGGTATATTTGCGGCTCAACGCCGCCATGGGTTCCAGATAAGCTTGCGCGGCAGGCGAAACCAAAGCCATGAAATCTTCCGTACTGCGTTTGTCTTTGCTTAGAGCAAGTTCAACGTCCTTGACTGTTTTGGCATAGATGCGGGAGCGGATATCGTCCCAATTGTAGTTGTTTATTAATTCTGTAAATTCCATATTTGATTTAGTTTATACAATCTTGCTGCCGGTTGATCTCTTTCGATAATTTCATGGCGCAAAAATGCGGCCCACACATAGTGCAATGGTCGTTTTCATCGCCCAAATGACCGGCTTTGTAGTATTCGAGCGCCTTTTCCGGGTCGAGCGACAAATTGAACTGGTCTTTCCACCTGAAATCGAAACGGGCTTTGCTCAAAGCGTTGTCCCTTATTTCGGCTCCCGGATGTCCCTTGGCTAAATCAGCCGCATGAGCAGCTATTTTGTAAGCAATTACACCGGCTCTGACATCCTCTTTGTCCGGCAATCCCAAATGTTCTTTCGGCGTTACATAGCAAATCATGGCTGTGCCATAACGGGCGATTTGCGCCGCACCGATAGCTGACGTAATATGGTCGTAACCCGGAGCAATATCCGTTGTCAACGG
Source organism: Candidatus Symbiothrix sp. (assembly GCA_031290435.1). Taxonomy (GTDB): domain Bacteria; phylum Bacteroidota; class Bacteroidia; order Bacteroidales; family Azobacteroidaceae; genus Azobacteroides. Next base: position 4,330 of record JAITNQ010000230.1, read on the forward strand.
ACCAAGTGTATAAAACGGAGCGCCGTGGCAATGCTTCACTTGTTCTTCCATGTTGGCTTTTATCTTGTGCATGGGCACATGACCGGGACCTTCTATCAATACTTGAACATGATGCTCCCACGCCGTTCGGGTCAATTCGCCCAAGGCGGAGAGTTCGGCAAACTGAGCAGCGTCGTTGGCATCGTGGATAGAACCCGGACGAAGTCCATCGCCCAAAGAAACCGCCACATCGTATTGTTGAAGTATCTCGCAGATTTCCTTGAAATGCGTATAAAAGAAATTCTCCCGGTTGTGCCGGCTCATCCAATTGGCGATAATCGAGCCGCCCCGTGAAACAATTCCTGTGGTACGCCCTTTGACCAAAGGCAGATGCGCCCGCAGCAATCCAGCATGAATAGTGAAGTAATCCACTCCCTGTTCGCATTGTTCGATAAGCGTATCGCGATAAACCTCCCAAGTAAGTTCCGCAATTTGTCCGTTTACTTTTTCCAATGCCTGATAGATGGGTACAGTTCCCACAGGGACAGGCGTATTGCGAACAATCCATTCGCGCGTTTCGTGAATATTTTCACCCGTGGATAAATCCATCAGCGTGTCGCCTCCCCACTTGCAACTCCAAACGGCTTTTTCAACTTCTTCATCAATTCCTGAAGACAGAGCGGAGTTGCCGATATTCGTATTGATCTTCACTAAAAAATTGGTTCCGATAATCATCGGTTCCGCTTCGGGGTGATTGATGTTGGCAGGAATAATCGCTCTTCCGGACGCTATTTCGCTACGGACAAATTCGGGCGTGATGTGTGTGGCGATTCCCAAGTCTTCAATCTGTTGGTTTTCGCGGATAGCCACATATTCCATTTCAGGCGTGATGACGCCTTGTCGGGCATAATACATCTGGGTGCAGTTTTTCCCTTTTTGGGCTTTTCTCGGCAGGTTTATTACCGGAAAACGAATGGCGTCCAAACGTTTATCATGTAACCGGTCGTTGCAATAAACGGAAGAGAAAGCCGGCAGTTTTTCCGTATCTCCGCGATTTTCTATCCAAGCCTCGCGCAACGGAGGCAAACCTTTACGAATGTCGATAAGCGCTTTCTCATCAGAATAGGAACCGCTTGTATCGTAAACGATAACGGGCGCATTCTTTTCTGTCTTTTTCTCTCCGTTTTCAACCGAGATTGTATCAAGCAGGGATATTTGCCTCATACCCACTTGTATGTCATGTATTTCTCCTTTTACATAAATCTTCCTTGATGCCGGATAACTGATTCGATGATTTTGCATGTGAAAATAATTATGAATTATAAATTATGAATTATGCGAAGCGCCCTTCGCATAATTTTTAGTTTTTAGTTTTTAATTTTTAGTTTTTCAAAAAGGAGGTTAGCGGGCTACTTGCTTCCGCCACATTCAGTTGGTTAGCCAATTGCGCTTCGAAAGCGATGCGACCGCTTTCCACTGCCATTTGAAAGGCTTTAGCCATAGCGACCGGATTTCCGGCAACCGCAATAGCCGTATTTACCAAAACCGCATCGGCTCCCAGCTCCATCGCTTCAGCCGCATGAGAAGGTGCGCCTATGCCTGCATCTACAACCACCGGAACCTTGCTTTGTTCGATGATGATTTCGAGCAGGTCGCGCGTTCGCAATCCTTTGTTGGTGCCAATCGGCGCGCCCAAAGGCATCACGGTAGCCGAACCGGCTTCTTCCAATCGTTTACACAAGACAGGATCTGCCTGAATGTAGGGTAAAACGATAAAACCAAGTTTTGCTAACGCTTCGGTTGCCTTCAAGGTCTCGATGGGGTCGGGCAAGAGATAGCGCGGGTCGGGGTGAATCTCCAATTTCAGCCAATGCGTTTCGAAAGCATCGCGAGCCAATTGAGCGGCAAAAACGGCTTCTTTGGCATTGCGAACGCCCGAAGTATTCGGCAATAATTGGATGCCCGGTTTCTTGATATGAAGTAACATATCATCTTGTTTGTTGTTGAAATCCAAACGTTTCATGGCAACAGTAACCATTTGCGTTTGCGAAGCTTCAATCGCCTGTCCCATGATTTCGTTTGAACTGAATTTTCCGGTTCCGAGAAAGAGACGGGAACTAAATTCTTTTCCTGCAATTATTAAATTATTCATTGTTCATTATTCTAATGATTCTTTTAGTTTCTTCTATCGGGTTTTCCGCCCCAAGAATGGTCGATGATAAAGCAATACCCAATATGCCGACGCCGATTATTCCGGGAATATCGTCCGAAGTGATTCCTCCGATGGCAAAGACCGGCAGATTAATTTCGTGTTCTTTGCATTGCTGCATTATTCGCCGATAACCGTCCAATCCGATTACGGGACTTAAATTTTTCTTTGTCGTGGTAAAACGGAACGGACCAAGTCCGATGTAATCCACGCCTTCGTTTTTCAAAAGTTGAATATCTTCGAAAGTATTGGCAGTGCCGCCGATGATAAAATCGTTCCCTAAGATTTGACGGGCTTCTCGCGGCGACATATCTGTTTTCCCCAGATGTACGCCTGTCGCCCGGATATTTTTACAAACAGCCACATGGTCGTCGATGTAGAGTTCTGCGCCCTGATTATCGCATAATTCCTTGGCGCGGATTCCAATTTTTTCCACCTCTTCTGGAGAGGCGTCTTTCATTCGCAATTGTATTCGGCGACAACCTCCGGCAAGGGCTATCTCTACGGATTGCAGATAAGAGTATCGTTCCGTTTGGTGAGTGATAAACAATAAATCATTCATATAAAAAGGAATTAAAATTATCGAAACGTTTTAATAAAGCTTCTTTGTCTTTGTCTTGGGGAAAATCGCCCCACAATGCGCCTAACACGGCAATGCCTCCGAATCCGTAATCGGCGACAAGCGGTATTGTTTCCGGGGATATTCCTCCCAACGCAATCACTTTATTGTTTATCAAACCTTTGGCTTTCGCCGATTGTAATTCTTCGCGGGTAAAAGCGTGTGTATAGCCTGATTTGGAAATACTGTCGAACACCGGACTCAGGAATACATAGTTGAAATCATTGCTATTTTCCAATTCTTCCAGCGAATGGCAGGAGCTGCTCACAGATGCCGGTTCCTGTTGTGGACGAATTGGATTGCGTCTATTCAAATGAACTCCTTTTAAGTGGAAAGAGCGAAGGAGCGAAAATTGGTCGTGCAAAACGATGCGATTGTGAAACCGCTCATTTACTTGCGACAAGAGCGTATATAGCTCTTCCTCCGAAGCGAAAGGTTTTCGCAGATGCAAGATTTTCATTCCCCGTTCAAACAATTGATTCAAGACAAGCGCTTCTCCTTCGAAGCTGTTTTCGGTTGTGATAACAATCATCTTCATTATTCATCCTCCTGAAACAGCTTGTATCAACATCAACTCCAAGCGGTCGGACAAAATCGTTTCCGCCCATTGGTCTTTTGGAACTACTTCATAATCAACAGCCACGGCAATTCCCTCCGGTTTCAGTCCGAGGCTTTCGATGAAAGCGGCTAAGGAAGTTCCTTCGACCACTTCATACGACTTATCGTTTAATGTAATATTCATCATCCCTATTTAATTATTTGCTACACTCCTTTCTCCTTGTTCATTTTCACTATGTTCCTTCAAACTTTTGGGGATGAAAAAATGATTCACCGGACCATATCCTTTTCCTGTTGTTATCCCGCTTCCATAAAATATGGCAGCAGTGATATAGGTTTTCGCTGCGTTAATGGCTGTTTCAAAATCCTCTCCTAAAGCCATATAAGCGGCAATGGCTGAAGAAAAAGTGCAACCGGTTCCATGTAAATTGGACGAATCGACATGAGGAGCGGAAAAAGACAGCGGTTCTTTGCCTCGACGGAAAAGAATATCCGTTGAACAGGCGTTCGATAGATGTCCTCCTTTGATTAAGACGGCAGTACAACCCTGTTTAAGCAGCACTTCTGCTGCCTGTTGAAAGTCTTTTTCCGAATGAATTTCTACGCCCGAAAGCGCTTCTGCTTCAGGAATATTGGGCGTGATAAGCGTTATCCGCGGATAAAGTTTTTCCCGAAAAGCGTCGGCAATTGAAGCTGCGGCTAATCGGGCGCCGACGGTTGCGACCATCACCGGGTCTACAATCACAGTTTTCGGCTGGTAGCGGTCGATAATAGAGGCGACAACCTCAATGATTTCGGGCGAAGGAAGCATCCCTGTTTTGATGGCGTCAACGGCGATATCATCTAATACGGCTTCTGCTTGTTGGCGGATGATTTCCGGGGACAAAATTTCTACGGCTCTCACTTCCCGTGTGTTTTGCGCCGTGATGGAAGTAATGACGGACGCCCCGAATACGCCAAGGGCGGAAAATGTCTTGATGTCGGCTTGGATGCCTGCGCATCCTCCGCTATCGGAGCCTGCAATAGTCAATGCTGTCGGATACCTCTTTGTCTTGTTCATGATTCATAATTCATAATTCTTTCCCCGTTTTCTTGTTCTTCGATAGTTACGAAAACAGTATCGGCGGGCAATAAAGGCTCTATTTTTTCAGGCCATTCGATGAAGCACAAGGCGCCGCTATCGAAATAGTCGGGAGCGCCGATGTCGATGGCTTCTTGTTGGGAGTTGATGCGGTAAAAATCGAAATGGTAAATCAGTTCGGCGGTTGTATCCGAGCGATATTCGTTGATAATGGCAAAGGTAGGACTGTTAATGACTTCCGTTACGCCTAATTCTTCACAAACCGCTTTGATGAAAGTCGTTTTGCCTGCGCCCATTTTTCCTTTAAAAGCGAAAACGGTGTTATCACCCATTTGTCGGATAAATTCTTTAGCCGGTTCACGAATGGTTTCTATGTTTTTTATCTGTATGGAAAACATCTTTAATGCAATAAAAAATGAAGGGCAAAAGTAATCATTTTTCTTTTAACCTTCATCCCATTTAGCAATAATTAAAACAATAATGACACTATCCAACGGCTTTTCAAACAATAAAGCAATTCTTCCAGACATTTGATAAGCAAACGGATGAAATTTTTTAATTTTCCCATAAGATTTAATCTTTTTTGCCGATTAATTTGTAACTTTGTCCTTTGATTAATAACAAAAAACAGCTAAAAGTTTAGAACAAATGCAATTAACGGCTAAATTAATTCAAGTTCTCCCGTTAGAATCGGGAATGGGACGCAATGGTAGCGAGTGGAAAAAGCAAAGTATAATCTTAGAAACGGATGGGCAATATCCTAAAAAAGTCTGCGTAGCGGTATGGGGAGATAAAATTAATCCGACCCTATTACAGATAGGAAATTCGTTGACTATTGATTTTGACGTTGAAAGCCGGGAATACAACGGCCGCTGGTACACGGATGTGAAAGCTTGGAAAGTAGAATCGGCCGGTAGTAGTCCTGCAATTCCGCCAACTCCGGTTACCGATCCGGATTATAATTTTCCGGAACCGCCTCCCGAACCGCAAGCGAATTTTAATGATCTGCCGTTTTAAATGTCATTTATAAAAATGAGAGTTACTACTCAGCCCCTCTTTCAAAAGGGTATTTTTAACGGTAAAGTCGAAAAAAGCAAATTTAATACATACTATGCTTGTCGAAACCGATAAAATTACTTTTTTTACTAAAATATTTTCTCAAAAACTTTATTTCAATTATATTTGTTCTCGAATTACAGTAAAATGACTAAATATGTTTGAATACAAATCTTATCTGAAATTAAAAATACCTAAAAGGGTAAATATTTTAGGCTTGTCGTGGGAACGGTATAATGTACTTTCCTATGACTATGATTTATGGCAGGATACAAATAAAGGTGGAGAAGCAATATCTAAAATCAAAGGTGGAAATATTCGGCTTGCTTTAGAAGGCCTACCCAATGACCCGCTAATGGCTTGGGTTTTCGATCATGCTAAATTTTACAACGGAGAAATTACAATTGTAGATACAGAGGGGGAGACATTAGAGCAAATTTATTTTGAGGAAGCCAGGTGCGTCAATTTTGATTTACACTATGGATTAGATACTCAATTCAAGGCAGAGACCCGGTTATTATTGAATGTTCAACGCTTACAAATAGGAGAAGCCTATTTTGAAAATACAGGAGAATGAATTTTATAGATAAAGTAAGGACCGGAAGACTTTTTGCCGGATGGAAAAAAACGATTGAAAAAGAGGAAACAACTATTCTTAAAACTTTTCCTGTGGCGCCGGAAGGAGAGAGCCTGCCGGTTGAAAACAAACAAATAGGGCCGGATTTGATTATCCGCTTTGTCTTTATGGAAAAGACATATATAGTAGAAGATTTGAATCTGAATTTCCGTCAAGATATGGATAAGAAAAAAAACAGGCCGGACAGTTTTACTTATGGCGGCCAGATACAACTCACGATTAGTGAAGCGCCTGATTACAGTATCAATGAGTGGATGGCGCAAAGTTATATGACAAGAAGCGGTGAAATCAGATTTTTTCCCAATACACCTAAAATAATAGATAGCGCTTTGCTTACCATCTATTTTTCAGATGCTTATTGTGTTGCATACAATAAGAAGGTAAATCCGGCTACCTATGGCATATTGACGACTTTGACCATTTCTCCGCGTACTATTAAAATAGGAAATGAAGAATTTGAAAACAAATGGAAAAACAAGGAAACGCATTCTCATACGATTAAAAGCGTATAAGCAATTTATGAGAATTTGCAGTGGTCATTTTTACCCATTTTCCTCAAAATACACCCATTTTCTTTCAAAAACAGATTTTTTTTGTGAAAATTATTGTTTGTACGTATTTTTTTGCTACATTGCGAAAAAATTGGAGATTTGGTGTTTTTGGGAAACAAAATATACCGAATCAAGTTTGAATATAAATATAAAATAATTATAAATTTTAAATATTAATTTAATATCTTTTTAGTATGGCAATGTTTGAATATGGCGTTGGAGGAAATGAAGTCAAGATTGATGCTTCTGAAGCAATCGCTGACATCCCGTTTAACAGAACGCTTTTAGTAGAAAAATTAACTTCGGATGATCCTGTCAATCCGGAAAAAGTAGAAGGTCTCACTACAATAGAAGATGTGTTTCAGCACTACAAGCCTTCTATTGATGTTGGTTTTGAAAATGAAGACGGACAGGAGATCAATGAAACATTCAGGTTTCATTCTGTAGCGGATTTTCTTGTGAAAAATATGACACAGCACAGTCCGTTTCTTAGCGATTTAAACGCTCAAAAGGCATTTTATGAAAAGATGATTAAACAACTTCGATCGAATAAAATTCTTCAAAGAGCGTTACAAAATGCAGATTCGAAAGTTGCTTTTATTGAAGCGCTGCAAGTTTTACTTGACGAATTAGAATCTTTTGAGGTTACTAAAATAGCTGAAGATTAAATAACACTTTAATTTTATATAATTATGGCAAATACAGATGCTGAATTGCAAACATTAGAACTTGGACAAGTACAATCGCAACCGGTACCCAAAAAACAAAAAACCAAGGAAGACGCTCTTGCTGTATCCTTAGACCGCTTAGCCAAATTTGGTAGTTTTGCTTTTCTGGAATCTTGCATTGATGGTGTGCAAAATATGAATCCCGAACGGAAAGCACGAAAGAAGATTTTTTTGACGGATGAATCAAAAAAAGACGAGCGAGATAATTTAAAGAAAACATTGAAATTGTGGATTGATCTCCTTTCTCAGTCGGACGATATTACCAAAATGCTTGATAAAAGCAAGGAACGTGGCGATAATGTCGCTGCCTTATTAAAAAAGAATCAACTTTCCGCTGTAGAAACCGTAAAAGAATTGGAACGGTCATATCGTGCCGTGATGTTGTTTTATAAAAATACGGAGTCGGATAAAATTAAAAATGTAACTATCGTCAACGCTTCACCCGAACAAATTAAAGATTTGGATAATTCACGCTTTATAGATTTTATTGCAGCTGAATTGAAACAACATTACGATCGTTTGGATTTACGCGAGAACTATTCCATACTCATTATCCCCGGCTATCTTGGTTCAAACAGTGTACTCGAAAAATGGTGTAAAATTTCGTATGATTATAAAACCATGCTTTTTACCGATTTTGCCGATTTGGATAAGCCGGACGATGTGATTGAAATGTTTTTTACCGCTAATCATACGGGTGGAGATACCTTCCGCGCCAATACTACCATGTCTTGTAACTGGCTGATCGGACGGGGAAAATATGCTGAAATAGGCGAGTCGGACGATTTGCATATATCGCCCTCTGCCGCCCTTGCCGGTAAAGTTTATTATACGCTGATGTCACAAGTGACCGCCGGTAAAAAATATGGCGGAATCAATGAAGTGGATGGCGTTGTATTTCAATTGAAAAAAAGTGAAATTTCTCAATTGGAAAAGATGGGCTTAATCCCTATGGTAAACGAATACGGAAAAGTAATGGCTTTCTCGGCAAAGACATTGTTTAACGGCGATAATTTAGGTTTGCAGACTTATTCCGTAGTCCGTGTGTTTGACTACATTACCAAGGTGTTGATTGATTTTCTGAATCGTCGCGCTTTTGAAAATTGGAATTCCAAAACGGAAAAAGATTTGCGTATGCAAATTATCAAATTTTTGGATGGCATTCAAGGTGCAGAACGCTTGATTGAGAAATTCAGAATTACCCGTTTTGAACGTGACCCGAAGCAAAAAGACAGAATATATTTGGATTTGCATATCACCCCGTTCTTCCCGGCCAAGAGTTTTGTTATCAAACTTGACGGAACGAAAGGAGATGAAGACGTAGATTGGGAATCTGTTTACGAACAGCAAGCGTAGGCTTTGCATAACGATAAAAAAACAGTAACTGTTATTGAAATAAATAAACAACAGTTACTGTTTTTTTTGAGTAATTCTTCCGCCATAAAATAAAATCAGGTATATTCACAACCTTATTTTTATATTTTAATGGCTTCCATCTGCCGCTTTACCCTCTCTCTTTAATCAATGCAATCAACTCATTGAGTGACAGACGTGCCGATTGGTCGCTACCTTCGAGCAGGGAGTTGGCGAGGTCGCGTTTCGTGTTGTGTAATTGAATGATCTTTTCTTCAATCGTATTTTCAGCCACTAAACGGTAAATCGTTACAGGACGGGTTTGTCCGATGCGGTGGGCACGGTCGGAGGCTTGGTCTTCGACGGCAGGATTCCACCACGGGTCGAGATGGATAACAAAGTCGGCAGCTGTGAGGTTTAATCCTAATCCACCCGCTTTCAGACTGATGAGAAAGAGTTCTCCTTCGCCGCTTTGAAATCTCTTCACGTTGCGTTCACGTTCTGCTATTGGTGTAGAGCCATCTAAATAGCGGTAATCAATGCCTTGTTTATCCAAAGCCTGACGAACAATCGACAAATGCGAAACAAATTGACTGAACACCAACGCCCGGTGTTTATTTTCGCGCAACTCATTGATAATATCCAGAAAAGCAGCCAGCTTGGATGAAGGTATCTGAATATTCGGGTCAACCAGCAAAGGATTACAACTTGCCTGACGAAGTTTGGTAATCTCTGCCAGAACTTGCAGATGTTTGGCGCCGGCGTTCATGTCGTTGTTGCTTAGATTTTCAAGCGCTTGGCGACGCAGCGCTTCATAGAATCCCATTTCTTCGTTGGAAAGTTGTACTTTTTTCACAATTTCGGTTTTGGGAGGAAGTTCTTCCAAAACAGCTGTTTTCGTACGACGAAGAATGAACGGCGCAATCAATTTTTTCAGGTATTTGCGCGCTTTTTCATCGTCCGGTTTAATAAAAGTATCGGTGAAATGCTGCAAATTGCCCAGTAATCCGGGATTGATGAAGTTGAAAATGTTCCATATTTCGCCCAAATGGTTTTGTATCGGCGTACCGGTCAGGGCAATGCGGAAAGCGCCTTTCAACTGCATGCTTGCTTTAGATGTTTTGGTAGCGTAATTTTTGATGGCATGGGCTTCATCAAGGACGACAGTGGCAAACTCCCGCTCACTCAACAGTTCATCTTCCGATTGCAAAAGCCCGTAAGAAGTAATGAGCAGGTCGCCCGCATCAAGCGTTTCTATTAATTCTTTCCGGTTGGTGGCGCTGCTGCCCAAGGTCTTAACCTGTATGGTCGGGGCAAAACGTGCGGTTTCGCTCACCCAATTGCCGATCACCGACACGGGACAAACGACCAAAGCCGGTCCCTCAGTCGCCCGTTGGAGCAGGACAGCAAGTGTTTGCACCGTTTTTCCCAAACCCATATCATCGGCAAGACAAGCTCCGCCTTCCCATTCCGCCAAGCGCATCATCCAACGAAAGCCGTCTTCCTGATAAGCGCGAAGGTCGGTTTGAAGATTATTTGGGATCGTTATGTCATTTGTTTTCAAGCCGGTCACTCGTTCGCGGAATTGTTTCCAAGATTTGTCGGCTTTTAAGTTTTCCACATTATCAAAGAAATCGTCTAAGGCAACAGAAGCGAATTTGTTCAGTTTGACCTCTTTTTTCCCCTGTGTAGAAAACAGGCGCAACTCGTCCAACTGCTTTTTCAGTTCGACGCTCAATGTCAGAAATTCCCCATTGGAAAGTTCGATGAAACGATTATGCCCTTTGGCAGTAAGCGTCAGCAATTGTTGGAGTGAAACCACCGTTTTTTCGTCCACTTTCAGTTCGCCTTGCAAGTCGAACCAGCTAAGACCGCTTTTCAAATTCAAGTGTAAATTGCTGAAATTGGCTACGCCGCGAATTTTGTATCGTTCGCCTTCAGGCCATTCTACCACGCTAATATCGGGATATTTAGCCAATATATCCAGCAGATAAAGCGAATCAAGCGGATCGTCGAACGACAGTAATCCATCGCTAATATTCAGACTTTCAAGACTTTGTATTTTCGCAAGCAGGGCAGCTTCGTTTTCCGCTTCCTGTTTCATATTGCGTTTCACTTGCAATTGTAAGGCTTTATCGTTAGCAATCAGTACTTTTCCGCCCTTTCCGGGTTTGCAGTATGGCGGATGTTCGCCGAAAGGTTTACTGAAAAGTTCGGCTTTCAATCCATCGCCAAAAGGCAACAGTTGCACGCGAATGCGCGAATCGGCAGGGATTTCCTTCACTTCGGTTTGTTTGCTTTCCGAAGCCAAGAGGTCGGAATGTACACTCATCCCCCATGCGCTGAAAGTTCCCAATAATTCGATCAGTTTTTCCTTCCCACGTTCCGGCACCGTAATTTTTTGTTTCGAAAGGATTTGAATTATTTGCTGTTGTTGCGCTGTCAGTTCGTATACTTTATAGCGGGTATTGGTTTCTTTTTGGACGACAATCCGTTCGGTGGCATCCAGATCGGAAATAAGGACGTATCCGCCGGTTGATTTTTTGATTTTGATAATCGGCTGGACTGCCGTAAATTCGACCGGTACATTGTTACTGCCTTCCAAAAAAATGTAAGGATGCCCAACCAATTGTGGGTAAATATTGTTGGAAAACGCGTAATAGTCATTGTAATAATCGCTGAAATGGTTGAGTGTTTTAGCAATCCGGTAATCTTGTTCAAACATTCCCTGTGCTTTCCCTTCAAAAAAACTTTTCAAGGCAATATTCCGTCCTGCTGTCCAGCCTTTTACCTGACGGGTTTGCAGTACGGGTTGTATGTTGTTGTTGCGCGGATTGAAGAAATAAACGACCCTTGTTTTATTTTCCGCATCGGTTTTACTTTTTTTTGCCGTAGTTTTTAATCCGAGCAACAGATTGAGCGATTTTTCCCAGTCATCCTGATGCAAAATGCGTGAAAGAACAGGCTGATAGTGAAGTTCCGAGGCTATTTTTTCGTACAATTCATTGGAACGATCGTCTTTAAAGCACGTTTTTGAAATATATGCCGCCTCGAATGCCAAGATGGTGAATCCAGAGTTGTAGGCTTTTTCGGATAAAGCGAAAATCTTTTCCGCAAATACCGGATGAATATTAGTGCCGCACAAGTAATACGCAAAAAATATGAGCAGTATTTCCATATCGGATTCTGTGCTTATTGTCAAACGCGTCGTCAGTAAAATTTCTTCCTGCTTTCTATTTTGTTTATCGTTCAGCACCTGATATATCACAATTTTGAAAAACTCAAGGAATCCGATCTCATCTCTTTTTTTCACCATCCATTGTGTCAATTTTTGGAAAACGGGAGTAGCTAATTTCGAATCAATACTCAGTAAAACAGTTAAATAATAAAAAATCGTATGCGGCATAAATGGAATCATTGTATTGCGAATTGTTTTCCGTCTTTCTTTCAAGGCTTTTTCAAAAAGCGTAAATGCACTGTCCGGATCGCTTTGAGTTGCTTTCGCGATGGCTTCTACATTACAGTATTGCTCAATGTCTTTTTCGCTTATTATTTCAAGCGCTTCCTGAAAATTTCCTGCGAAGAAGGAAATTTGGGCATCTATATTGCCTAATTCGTTTCCCGACAATCGGCAAATATGTTCCAACCATTGTTTGGTTTCGGCAAGAGAGGCTAAGGCAAAGTATTTTTCGTTCAAGATATCAGCTATAGCCAATTCGAGTATATGTGGATTTATCTGATGAATATAATTTTCATATTCTTTTATTTGGATTAAGCATTCGTAGTATATGATTTTATCTTCCGTTAAATTCAAGAGATAGGCGATTTCATATTGGAGATAATCGGAGGGCTTATGTAAAAGTGAATACAAGCAATTGCGGAATTGAATAAGCGGATCTCTTTCGGATCCGTATCGTTCAATAGTATCAATAAATTTTGACAAGACAGACTTGTAATCAGCTAATTGCGGAAAAATATAGAGCATAAAATCCGGGCTTGCAGAATATTTTTCGTCCCATTCTCTCTCTTTTCGGAGCAGTTGGCGCTGAGCAGCAATATACAATACATTTTTAACCGCTTTCATGGTTTTTATTTCCGTGAAGTTTACGAGGTTGTATTCAGAAATGTTACTTGCTTTCAGGGCAGCAAGCTTTAATACCTGCTTCTCTTTTTCAGGAAGGGAGTTGTAAAAATCAATTTGCGAACTTTGCATAGCTGAATAATCTTTTAAAAAATTGAAAATGAAGCGCAAAGATACGAAAAAATTTTATGTGAAATTATTTTACAACCACCTTTCCCGTCGTCACCGTATTTCCGCTTACAACCTTTACAAGGTAAACGCCGACTGCAAGACCCTCTACCTTGTGTGTATTGCTCCGAACCTGTGCATCGTAAACCTTTGCGCCTTGCAAGTTATAGACTAACACTTGGTGTAGCGGATGCGTCGACACCACTTGCAGCGTCCCGGGACGGGGTGCGTATATCCGGACAGCTTCCGATGCAATCGTTTCGATGCCGGTGGAAACTTTGTTCAGCCGGATAAAGAAACGGCTCTCGTTGGCGATT
>JAITNQ010000240.1 GCA_031290435.1 Candidatus Symbiothrix sp.
AAAAGTACCCAGAGCCGGGGTCGAACCGGCATGGAAATGAATCCACTGGTGTTTGAGACCAGCGCGTCTACCGATTCCGCCATCTGGGCTTTTTCTTAAGACGGGACAAAGGTACAAAAACTTTTGAATATTGCAAATACTTCCAGCCATTAAAAGATTAAAAAAATTCAGCGATTGCATCAGAGGGATGATACTTATCGTCAAGAAGGCTATCCACACCTTGCTTTCAACGCGCTGAAATCTGCTTCAATTTGTTTGAGAATTTCTTTTTTATCTTCCGATTCGATGAAACGGGGCTTTCCGTAAATCAACGAAGATTCGTAGGGAATAATCAATCCGTCACCTTTAGGCATTGCCTTTGCCATTCCGGTCATATATGCGGGAACGTATTTGACTTGCGGGCACAGAGACAAAAGCAAGGCAATTCCCGGTTTCAATTCGCCTTCTTCATCCGGATTGCCACGAGTGCCTTCAGGATACAATATCAACGAATAACCATCATCCAATGCTTTTTTCATCTGCCGGATAGCATTAGACCCTCCGGAACGGGAAATTAGCAACGTATTGATGAAATAATTGCTTATTTTTGCCTTGAACTTCGTATTTCCAAAATAATCGGCAGCAGCTACCGGTTTCACCCGGGGAAGAATTTTGGATGGGATGGAAGCCAACAAGGTCATCGTATCCAAATGGCTGTTGTGGTTGGCGATAATGATAAATTGCCGCTCTTTCAAAAGAAATGAACCTTTGTCGAATTTAACCCCTATAATCCATTGAAGCGCCCGACGCACCACAACGCTGTATATTAATCGTAAAATCAAAGCCTGCATCTTCATCTATTTACAAGATTAATAACAAATATAATACACCAAATGAAAAAAGGCAGGCGCCGTATATGCCAAGGAATCAATCCGGTCGAGAATCCCGCCATGTCCGGGAATGGTTACTCCCGTATCCTTTACGCCAATATCCCGCTTGAGAGACGACATGACAATATCGCCGATGAATCCCGCAACCGCTACCAGAAAACTCACAAAAATAGATTGCCAAAGAGTCAAAGGAGTCAAAAACGATAAGAAATAGCCAATGATAGTGGTCGAAATGATTCCACCGATAAAGCCTTCCCATGTCTTGTTCGGGCTTACTTTCGGGATTATCTTATGTCTGCCGAGCAATTTTCCCCAGGCAAACTGCATCACATCATTGATTTCTGTAAGGAAAACAACGAAAAGCAGTAAACCGCGTCCGCCCGCATCGAAACCGTCCAAATCCGGAAGTGATAAAAGATAAGCAAGGTGGCTGATACCAAAAACAGTCAACATCAATATCCATTGCAAGGTCGCCATCGACTTGACAATTCCGGTGGTATCTCCCTTCAACACTAAGCGTAAGGGCAACAGAAGAAACATGACTACCGGAATGAAAATGATAAATGCACCATACCAGCCGGCATAGGCCAAATAGTATTGAACAGGAATGGACAAAAGCGCCCAAAAAATCGCACGCCGGTCGGATTGGCGGAATCCCAGGATAGAATAGAGTTCCCGGAAAGCGGCAAAAGATAAAAATGCAATCGCAACGTACGATATTTTCGTACTGAAAACAGTGGTTACAATAAATAGTAACGCCATTATCCACCACGATTTGGTACGGGTTTTTAATTCTTTGATATCAGCATTCGGTTTTAATTTTCCGATAACGAAAAACAAAAGTGAGGCAAAAGTTAAAAGACCAAAAATCAAAATGATGATAGTCGTTATTTCCTTATTTTCAAAAATCTTTGCATGTAAGAGCCAGTCTAAATTTATTTTCATGAGTTTGTAAATAGTTTAATGTATTGAGTTATTATTGATTGGATAAGGTGTTTTTCACCCGGGTAAAAGTACTTATCAAAAGGAGAAGCAACAGAAATGAAAAAATAAAGCCCGAATAAGGTCTGAAACCAATATGGAAAAAACACAAAAGCCCGTAAACGCCCATGACAAAAGCGCGGTCGCTTTTCCCCATAGGCCCTTCATAACGGCGTTGACCGGAAACGGCTTTCCCCAAAATACCGGCAAATTCATTTACGATACTGAAACAGATAAAAGCAATTACCCAATAGAGGTCTGCGCCTTCAAATCGAAGCAAAGGGAAATAGATAAACAAATCGGAAACCACATCGCCCAATTCGTTCAGGACTTCGCCTCCTTTGCTTTGTTGGCTGTAGGTTCGAGCCATCATGCCATCCAATGCATTCAATGCCATGCGGATAAACAAGCCGATGGGCAAAGCAAGGAATAACACCGGATAATCGGCTGCAAGCCAAAATAAAACACCAATCAGCAGCGACAAAATCAACGACGCTATTGTGATTTGATTTGCCGTAACGCCTCTCTTATGCAAAACCTGCAATACCGGCAACAGGAATTGTTGAAATTTCGGTTTAATGTTATAAATTGAAATCATAAATTTGTTATTATTTTTTTGTATTTGCTCTGCAAAACACACTCAAAGGTAAATTTTTCCCCGAATCATCCGGCAGATATAATTCTCCAAATTCAATCTCCGGACAATTCGGGAAATAGTCTTTTACCAAATTTTCGGCAATTAAAGATGAAAATCCCATGGAATATAAGTTTAGCACGCAAAAAGCGTCTTTTTCATCAAGAATTTTACCACACGCGTCCATCAGTTCCGCGATATGTTCCTCCAATACCCATTTTTCTCCTTCCGGCCCGCGGCCATAAGCAGGAGGGTCTACAATAATTCCATGGTAACGTTTGCCCCGTTTGACTTCCCGTTTGACAAACTTCAAAGCGTCTTCCGCTACCCAGCGGATATTATCCAAACCGGAAGCTTCCATATTCTCCCTTGCCCATGTCAAAACCTGTTTGACCGAATCGACATGACTCACATCGGCGCCTGCAGCCCTGGCAGCCAAAGAAGCGCCTCCCGTATAAGCAAAGAGATTCAACACCTTTGGCGGTTCGCCGGAGAAATTCCGTACCTTGTTATAGATATATGTCCAATTTTCGGCTTGTTCGGGAAAAACGCCTACATGTTTGAAAGCAGTAAGCCCTAAGCGAAAACGGAGTTGCATCTCTTTGTAAACATACGATACAAACCATTGTTGAGGCATCTCCGGCTTGAGTATCCATTCTCCTTTCTCACTTCCTTCCTGACCGGTTTTTCCTTTCTCTTTTCTGAACCACGCATGTGTTTGCCGTTCCCAATCCTTTTCCGGAATTGATTTTCGCCATACCGCCTGAGGTTCCGGACGGCGCAAGATGTACTGCCCGAATTGCTCAAGCTTTTCATAGTCACCGGAATCTATCAACCGATAATCTATCCAATTATGAGGTGTTAATAATTTCATACAATTAGATTATTGTACAAAGATACTATTTTTATTAAAAAGAATTATCTTTGTAGTCGATGATTGATTATGCTACCATAGAAAGAATTCAGTCGGCAGCTCAGATTACAGATGTTGTTTCCGACTTTATAACGCTTCGAAAGAAAGGAGTTAACTATGTGGGATTGTGTCCGTTTCATGACGACAAATCGCCCTCATTCACAGTTTCTCCCGCTAAAAATATTTGTAAATGTTTTGCTTGTGGCGAAGGGGGAACACCACTTCATTTCGTCATGAAACACGAGCAACTCTCTTATGTGGATGCTTTAAAATATTTAGCCAAAAAGTATGGAATTGAAGTAAAAGAAATTGAACTGACCGATGAACAAAAGCAAGCCGGAAATGACAGGGAAAGCATGTTTATCCTCAATGTGTATGCACAAAAATCATTTACTATCAATTTGTTTGAAAACTTAGAAGGAAAATCGGTCGGACTTTCCTACTTCAAAGAAAGAGGATTTCGCGACGATATCATCAAAAAATTCCAGTTGGGTTATTCTTTAGAAGGCAGAGACGCTTTCAGTCAACAGGCGATGAGAGCTGGATATGAAAAAACCTATTTGGAAAAAACCGGATTGACGATTGTAGGAGAAAACAATTACATGGCCGACCGTTTTCGGGGAAGAGTCATGTTTCCTGTTCATACTTTATCCGGGAAGATAGTTGCTTTCGGCGGACGCATACTGAAAGATGAAAAAACCGCCAAATACATCAACTCACCTGAAAGCGAAATTTACCACAAAGGGAATGAGTTGTATGGCATCTATTTGGCCAGGCAAGCCATCGTTAAGCAAGACCGGTGCTTTTTGGTGGAAGGATATACCGACGTGATTTCTATGCATCAGGCGGGAATAGAAAATGTGGTTGCTTCCTCAGGAACCGCATTAACACAAGGACAAATTCGTTTAATTCATCGCTTTACAACGAATGTAACCGTCCTTTATGACGGCGATACGGCCGGAATTAAAGCGGCAATACGGGGAATCGACCTTTTGTTGGAAGCCGGACTGAATATCAAAATTGTGCTGTTACCGGAAGGAGAAGACCCCGATTCGTTTGCCCGCAAGCAGAATGCAGCTTCTTTCAACGAGTATATCAGGAACAATGAAACTGACTTTGTCCGATTTAAAGCCGGATTATTGATGCGGGAAGCCGGAAATGACCCTGTCAAAAAAGCGCAGATGCTTACGGAAATTATCACTACCATAGCGCTTATTCCGGAAGAGATTATCCGCTTGCTGTATATTAAAGAATGTAGCCGGATAACCGGTGTGGATGAAGGTACCTTGGTACGAGCCATTTCCAAAAAACGACAGGAAGTTCTGCTACAGAAGAAAAAAACCTTGTATCCGGAAGCGGAAAATCCGGAAGGAAGCAAGGTTCCACCGGAAGAGCAAATAATTCCGCCTGAAAATCAGGATGCTTTTCAGGATTTTGATTTGAAAAAAGTTTCTGCTTTAGCGGAACACGAACGCGCTATCCTTCATTACGTTGTTCGCTACGGAGAAGTTGATATGCTAAATGTCAAAAAGGAAGAGAATGCCGAAAATAATACCCAAAAGGAAGAGAAAGTGGACCCGCTTTTTGTTATTGAATACATTATGGAAGAGTTGGAGCGAGATGATTTGAAATTTTCTAATCCGCTATACCAATTGATTTTGGAAGAAACCTACCAAAAATACAAAGAAGAAGGATTCAAGGCGGAAAGCTGGTTCAAGAATCACGCCAATCCGCAAATCAGTAAAATAGCAGTTGATTTAGCCACAGATAAATATATTGAAAGTAAGATTCATTCTCGCTATAAACCGGTACAAAAGGAGGAAGAAAAATTAATCGACCAGGTTCCTTATGAACTTGTCAACTACAAGAATGTGTTGTTGCAAAATCATATAGATGAAATTAATCTACAGATAAAAAAAGCGGAAGAAAATAACGGTTTTGAGCAAATGACCGTTTTATTGGAAGAGCTATCTATTTGGTCGAAAAAGAAAAAAGAGATGGCTTCTCTGCTGAGAGAACGTATTGTACAAAATATAAAACGCATTGACAATGGCAGACTTACCGGATAAAAAAAAATATAAATTAGGACTGGTTTTAAGTGGTGGTGGCGCCCGTGGCTTTGCACATCCGGGTGCGATGAAAGCCATTGAAGACTTTGGACTTAAACCTGAAATCATTTCAGGAACCAGCGCCGGGGCTTTGGCCGGTGTCTTGTACGCCGACGGATATGTTCCGGAAGAAATAATTCAATTATTTGTCGGAAAAGATTTTAGAGAATTTGCCGATATACAGGTGCCGGTTGTTGGTATATTCGGTACATCCGGATTGCGTCGTTTTTTGAAAAAACATCTTCATGCGAAAAATTTTGAAGATTTGAAAATTCCGCTAAAAGTGGTAACTACAAACTTAGACGAAGGGAAAAGTGAGGTTTTCGATAAAGGCTTGATTATCGACGCCGTAATTGCTTCCTGTAGTATCCCGATTGTCTTTAATCCGGTTGTTATCAATGGAGCCAATTACGTTGATGGCGGTGTTTTCAAGAATTTTCCGGTATCGACTATCCGGAGTTTATGTGACAAAGTAGTCGGGGTAAATGTAAGTCCCCTCGTATCGAAAAAATACAACAAAACTATTTTGCACATAGCTGAACGGGCTTATCATTACATGTCGAGAACCAATACTCTATTAGACAGAACGTTGTGTGATGTTTTGGTTGAAATAACAGACTTAGCTTACTTCAAAACATTTGATTTGGTGAATTCGGAAAAAATATTCGGAATAGGTTATGGCTATTCTCAAAAAGCTTTGTTAGAGGCTATTGACAGAAATATTTTCACCATACTCTGCTCTACTGACGACGGAAACCAAAAAATATTATTGCCGTAGTATATAATAGATAAAAGCGCTGATTACTATTTCTATTCAACAAATTTATATTAAAATTGCAATGTGTACTTTGCAATTTGGATTTTTTTTCCTAATTTTGTCAAAATATATAATAGGAAGTAACGCCTATGGAATCTCTGTATAAAACACTGTTGAAAACCATGAATATGATGCTCGAAGTCGATGTTTTGTCTATCAACCAAATGGAACAGAGTTATCTGCCTAAAATCAGGAAGTTGTTGTATCTGCTTTCTTTATCGGCGCCGGATAGCCCCAATATCACCCGCTTGAGTCACGAAATAAAAACGTCAAGGGTAATCAATGACGAAGACGACAATGTGAAACTTTATGATGAACAGGTTGAATTTGTCTTTAACGAATGTTTACCTCTTTTGGCAATGCGGGCAACGGAATATTATGCCGAAGTAATTGGAAAAGAACACGCTGAATATCAATTTATTAAAAATATATCAAAAAGAAAATTCGGTCTGTTTCTGGTCAAAAAAATAAATTCGGACAATTACTTACTCGAACATATTCCCTCGAAAACCGAAATTGTTTTATCCAAGGAATTT
>JAITNQ010000037.1 GCA_031290435.1 Candidatus Symbiothrix sp.
TCAAGAAAAGCGTTAAACTTGCCTATTCGAGAAACTTAAACTTGGAATTGCTCGAAAATGTTATATATATTTTGGCCAAAGGCGAAACTTTAGAGGGGAAACACAATCCACATAAGTTGACAGGATACAAATTAGAACTTTGGGAATGTCATGTAACTCCTGATTGGTTACTGATTTGGCAACAAAAAGATAATGAACTTATTATCGCTCTTATTGATACCGGTACTCATTCCGATTTGTTTGGGTAAAAAAAAGAGTTACCGAAGTAACCCTTTTTCAGACCGGAAGCACTCCAGTCCGACAATTATCTTTAATACAATACTGTACCAAACTTGTTTTTATAACTTTTCCAAAGCCTGCTGAATATCCGCCTTGATATCCTCAATGTGTTCGATACCAACCGAGATACGCAATAAACCCGGTTCAACACCTGATGCTTTTTGATCTTCCGGCGAGAGTTGTTCGTGCGTTGTCGCTGCCGGATGAATAATCAGCGATTTGGCGTCTCCGACATTGGCAAGGTGGCTGAGCAGTTTCACATTGTCAATTAATTTATCTGCATTACCGGCTTCTCCTTTCAGACGGAAAGTAATCACAGCGCCCGGTCCTTTTGGGAAATATTTCTGAGACAAGGCATGGTATTTGCTGCTTGCCAGTCCGGGGTAATTGACATATTCCACTTTCGGATGTTGTTCGAGCCATTCGGCTAAAGCCTGCGTATTTTCTACATGCCGTTCCACGCGGAGCGAAAGCGTTTCCAATCCTTGAATCAGCAGGAAAGAATTGAACGGACTGATGGTATTTCCCCAGTCGCGCAATCCTTCCACCCGCGCGCGGGTATTGAAAGCGATGTTGCCGAAAGGCCCGTTTGCACCGAAAACATCCCAGAATACCAAGCCGTGATAACTGTCGGACGGATTGGTAAACGCCGGAAATTTTCCGTTGCCCCAGTTGAATGTACCGCTATCGACGATAACCCCGCCGAGTGAAGTGCCGTGTCCGCCAATCCATTTGGTTGCCGATTCGACCACAACGGATGCACCGTGTTCTATCGGACGGAACAGGTAACCGCCTGCACCGAAAGTATTATCGACAATCAGTGGTATATCGTGAGCGGCGGCAACTTTTGCAATGGCGTCGAAATCGGGAATATTTAATTCCGGGTTTCCGATTGTCTCCAAATAGATTGCTTTCGTATTTTCATCAATTTGTTTTTCGAAAGAAGCCGGTTCGTCATCCGGGGTGAAACGGGCTTCGACGCCGAGACGTTTGAACTGCGACTTAAACTGATTGTAAGTTCCGCCGTAAAGGTGCGAAGTAGTCACAAAATTATCGCCTATCTGCAGAATATTGTTTAACGCAATAAACTGCGCCGACTGTCCCGTAGAGGTGGCCAAGCCTGTTACGCCGCCTTCGAGCGCAGCGACTCGTTTTTCGAACACGTCGGTGGTCGGGTTTTGCAAACGGGTATAAATATTTCCGAACTTGCGTAAGCCGAAAAGGTCTGCTCCGTCTTTTGCATCTTCAAACACATAAGATGATGTTTGATAAATAGGGACTGCCCTTGCATGAGTTGTTTTTTCCACTTCCTGTCCGGCATGTACCTGTAATGTTTCAAATTTTAATTCATTTTTAGCCATAATCTTAAAAATTGTTTATAATTTCTTGTTCATTATTTTATTCTGCAAAGGTAAAGCAAAAGAGGGAAACAAAAATACCAATAATGAGGTATTTTATTAAAATTTACGCATTTTTTTTGCATTGTATGCTTTTATTTAAAGTTCTTACCTTATCTTTGCAAGCGGAATTTTAAACATATCAATCATGAAAGAAAAAGTCGAAAATTTGACACAACTCTTTGCAGCTTTCTCTAAAGACGCTGCATTGCAGGCAGACAATGGAAACAAAGCTGCCGGAACTCGCGCAAGAAAAGTTTCTCTTGCTATTGAAAAAGCTTTGAAAGAGTTTCGTAAGGTTTCCATCGAAGCTTCAAAGTAAATTCAATTTATTTTGGAAGGGACGGGATTAAGAAATAAAAACTTAATCCCGTTTTCATTATCCGTCACCCAGTGTCCTCTTCGACAATAATAGTTATAAATGACCATGTGAATGGTGAAGGCCAAAGTCAAAGTATGCTGTCAATTCCGTAATATTGCAAATAATCTTGTGTCAATAAATGTAATTCTTTGATTTATTATTATTTTGAAACGAACAAAAAAGAATTTTTCATTATTTTTTAAACAATAATGTTGTTATTTAAATAAAAGTTTATATATTTGCATCGGTTTAATCTGTATTTAGCGTCTGATTTTTCGATAATTGAATTACTAAGATAGAAATACAGCTATTATTTAAAATAAAATAGCCTATAGTCATGGATGCTATTCAATTTAGTGTGTTGTGATGTTAGTGCATTGTATATTTTTTTCTGATAATGAGGAATGGGTTTTCGATATTTATAAAAACGTATAGGAAATTCTTGAAAATAGTATAAAAGAGGCATATTAATTTAAGATGAAAGGAAAAAAAGAAGTAATTTTACTCTCTTGTTTAGGTGTAATGAATTCCAAATTTGTTGTAGAAACAATAGAAGCAGGGGCGTTCCCTATATTGCGTTTGGAATGCGGCGTTGAGAAAATAAAAGATGAAATCGCGACTTTGTCGAAAAGAATTAACAAACCATTTGGCGTTTGTATTGATGTTGTGATTCCATGTAATCTGCATTTACCGTCAAATGTAACGAAACTGATTGTTCCTTTCGGGTCTTGTGTTGAGAAAACTAAGAATGTAGAAGTGCTTTATCAGGTTCATTCTCTTGAAGAAGGGGAAGAAGCGATAAAAGGAGAAGCGTCTTCAATTATTTTGAAAGGTTATGAAGGGACAGGAAAAGTGGCGGCAGAATCTACTTTTGTATTGTTCCGTAAGCTCATCAAACAAGCCTCGAAACATAAAACAAAGGTTTATATTCAAGGCGGCGGCGGGATACATACTTCAGCGGCTTTTTTGGCATTGGGGGCTGACGGTGTTATTTTTGATTCACAAATAGCACTGTTTCCCGGATGTATTGTTCCGGACAGTCAGGTTGGCGCTCAGCCGAAGCAAGAGAAAGAAATCCCGGCAGGCAAAGAGGCTCAACTATCGACGGATTTTGTCGAACGCTACAAAAACTTGGAACAATTTATCATATCCGTCTTTGAAGCGGTATATGGGCATTTGCGTCAGGCAAAAAAATTGAATGTAATCGGGCGGGATAATGATTTTGCCAAGGAAATGGGCATCCCGTATCCTGTTGTGCAAATAGCATCCGAAGGAAACCTGAAGACCTTGGGCTTTGTTCACGAAACAACCGATGTCAAAGAGGCGGCTTTGCTTGAAAAGGAAGGAATAATGGCATTTGTACGTTCTACTTCCGTTGATTCATTGGATACATTTCTAAAAGAAGGGGCAAAAAATATTATATTCGAAGGCAATGTCAAAAACAGCGAAGGAAATTCCGTCTTCAGCATTGTGCCTTGGGAAAGTCAAATCAACCGGATACTTCAAAAAGATAAAAATCTTTCAAAGATTCATATTTTATTTTCCGGAGATATTTGCGACGCTTTTTCCGCTGCATTTGTATCTATCATGGCCGCTACATTAGCGGCAAAAGGCATAAAGGTCGGGATACTACAGGAAAAATGTTCCGTTTCAGCAACCGATAAATTATGTACGGCATTGGCCGTTGACAGCAACAAACTTATTGCCAAAATAAAAGATATATCGTTAAATAATTATTCGACAAGGCCCTTGGATATTGCAATCGTGGGGATGGAATGTATATTGCCGCAAGCCCGGAACAAGGCTGAATTTTGGAAAAATATTCTTTTGGGAAAAGATTGCGTAGATGAAGTTTCAGACTCGCGTTGGAGCAAGGAATTGTTCTACGATCCCGATACCAACGATACCGATTATTGCTCATCCAAATGGGGCGGATTTATTCCCACCGTTAATTTTGATCCCGTGGAATTTGGACTTATGCCGCAATCTTTGTCGGCCATAGAGCCGGTTCAATTATTAAGTCTTTTGGTTTCCAAAAGAGCAATGGAAGATGCCGGTTATAAAGACTATTCGGAGATGGAAGACGCCTCTGTCATATTTGGAGCAAACGGCTTGTCGGAATTAGCGACTATATATAGTCACAGGTTAGGCATCAGACAGTTGTTAGGAAAATTACCGGATCATTTGGATGCAATGCTTCCAAAAATGAATGAAACGTCATTTTCCGGTATATTGCCGAATGTTATCTCCGGCCGGATCGCCAACCGTTTGAATTTTGGAGGACGAAATTTCACGGTCGATGCAGCTTGCGCCTCTTCATTAGTAGCGCTTGATCTTGCTTGTCAGGAACTCTCTTCCCGGCGTTCGAATCTGGTTCTTATCGGTGGCGCCGACCTCCATAACGGTATCAAAGATTTCCTGATGTTTTCCAGTACTTTCGCCTTGTCAAAAAAAGGGCGTTGTGCAGCATTTGACACAGGAGCCGATGGCATCGTTTTGGGAGAAGGCATGGCTGCATTGGTTTTAAAGAGATTGGAAGACGCCGAACGCGATGGAAATAAAATTTATGCCGTAGTTAAAGGTATAGGCGGCAGTAGCGACGGACGCAATTTCGGTGTGACGGCGCCCAGCCGCAAAGGAGAAACCCGGGCTTTGAAAAGAGCGTATAAAAATACAGGCATTCTTCCGTCTCAGGTAGGGATGATCGAAGCCCACGGAACAGGTACGGTTGTCGGCGACAAAGTAGAGTTGGCGTCTTTAACGGATTTGTTTATAGAATCAGGCGCAATACCGGGACAAACTTACCTTGGGTCCGTAAAAACACAGATAGGGCATACCAAATGTACGGCGGGCGTTGCCGGAATGATAAAAGCAATTCTTTCGGTAAAACATGGCGTTATCCCACCTACCTTGCATTTGAAAAACATCAATAAATTTCATGACCGGCAAACAAGTCCGTTTGTCTTTAACACACAAGCAGGGATATGGAACGACGACAAACGAATTGCCGCTGTGAGCGCGTTTGGATTTGGCGGCACTAATTTTCATGCCATCATTGAAAATTATCAGGCGGAAGTCCCGGAATCCCCCGTATATGAATCATGGCCTGCCGAAATCTTTGTGTTCAGAGGTGACACGATGGATGAAGCAAAAAACCAAATGCTGAAAGTCAAACAGTTGATTGTATTACACAACGAGTTAAAACCGGCTGATCTCGCTTATTCGCTATCTGTTTACAATACAAAAAATATTCAGGTATCTATTGTTTCAAGCAGCATAGAAGAACTATCCGAGAAAATAGACTTTGCCATTATGGACAAAAGGGATTTGCGGATATTTCCAAGAGATGTCAAGGAAGGGAAAACGGTTTTTCTGTTCTCCGGACAGGGAAGCCAGCGTTTGAATATGGCGCGCGATCTCTTTGTGGCATTTCCGTCGATGAGACGCTTGTTGAATGAACACAAGGAATATGCAAAAATACTTTTCCCGGAAGCTGCATTTGATGAAGACGTCGTAGCGTTGCAGGAATCAGCGATAACCAATACGCTCAATGCACAACCGGTATTAGGTATAGTTGACTTTTCCATTGCCGCTTTCCTCCGGTCGTTAGGCATAGAACCGGATATGGTAGCCGGTCACAGTTACGGCGAACTTCCTGCGCTTTGTTTTGCAGGCGCTTTTGCATCGGAGCATTTGGTGGTTCTTAGCCGTCAAAGGGCTGAGTCCATACTGCAAACAACGAAAACAGACAAAGGGAAAATGCTTGCCGTTATTCTTCAAAACAATGACATAAATGTTATTGATGACCTATTGAAAGATGAATCGGAAGTATGGATAGTGAATTACAATTCGCAGAAGCAAATTACATTGGCAGGGTCTTCATCCGCCATTGATGCATTTGCAAAAAAACTGTCCGGTATAAAAATATTTTCTAAAGAGTTAAGTGTTTCCGGCGCATTCCACAGTCCGTTGGTGGCTGAATCCGAAGCGCTTTTTTCCAAAGCATTGAAAAATGTACCGTTTAATACTCCCCACATACCCGTGTGGTTGAATACGACTGCGGATATATATCCCGCAGAACCGGAAAAAATAAAGGGATGTATGGCTAAACAACTTGTTCATCCCGTATTTTTTATGAAACAAATAGAAAATATGTATGAAGCAGGCGCCCGTGTTTTTATAGAAACAGGCCCTGGAAGAGTTTTAGCCGGTCTTGTCGATGAAACTTTAGGAAAAAAAGTTATTACCATACAAACAGAAAATAAAAACAGTGAAGGAATTGCTTATTTTTTAAGGGCTTTGGCACAATATCTGTCGACCGGTAGAAATATTTACTGGGAAAAGATGTTTGAAGGGCGAAATGTTTCACTTATTAATATTGACGAACCGGAGCAATATCAAATAAAATCTACTACTTGGTTTATAGATGGTTACGAATCAAAACCGTTTGCTTCAAACAAAATAAACCCTGTAAAAAACAGACAAAGTTTCGATATGCAAGAACAAATTGTTTAAAAAAATAACAAATAAAATAACAAATAAAATAACAAATAAACAATCAATTAACAATTAATTATTTATAACACGATGACAAAAGAAGTTGAAAAAAAAGAAGTATTCATTCAGTCACCATTTGAAATACCTGATGTAAGATTGGCTTTAGAAACAATTAAAGCCGGCGCTTTTCCTATTTTGCACTTGGGAAGAAATGTGGATATTGCGGTAAAATGCCTGGAAACGCTCACTCAAAAGACAAAAGAGCAATTTGGAGTGTGTATTGTTTCGGAAGAGATAAAAAACATCCCGCTTCCGGAAAATGTGCGTAAAATTATTTTACCTTACGGAATGAATTATACGCAAAAGAAAGAAATTGAGTTGTTATACCAAGTTCATTCTTTTCAAGAAGCTCAGCATGCAATAAAAGAGAAAGTCTCCTCCATTATAATCAAAGGAAACGAAGGGGCGGGTCATGTAGCAAAAGAATCTTCTTTTATTTTTTTCCAAAAAATTGCAGACAGTTGCAAAAAGGCGCAAATTAAAGTATATATTCAAGGTGGAGCGGGGATTCATACGTCTGCCGCATTTTTTGCAGTGGGTGTACAGGGTGTGATTTTCGATTCCCAGATTGCTGCCTTTTCGGAATGTGGTGCGCCAAAAGAAATAAAAGATATTGTTACAAAACTGAACGGAGGCGAAACTATCTTAGTCGATAATTTCAGGGTATTATATCGCCATTCGTCTCCGGGTCTTCCGGCAGATGCCGTCTATAAAGATCTGCAACCTTTTTTGGGAGGCTATCGTTTATCGGAGAATTATTTGCCTATAGGTCAGGATATTTCTTTATCAGTCGATTTTTTAAGAAGGCACAAAAAGCTGAAAAATTTTGTTTTTGCGGTTTACAGTGCCGCCCACGGACACATTTTACAGGCAAAAAACAAGAATGTGATTACCCCTGACAATGAATTGGCAAAAGATTTAGGGATAAAATATCCGATCGGACAGGGTCCGATGGCGCGCATAAGCGATGTTCCCGAATTTGCAAAAGAAATAGCTGATGCGGGCGCGCTACCCATTTTATCGCTGAGTACGGAAGTGGGCGAGGATGCAAGAAAAATATTGGAACCGACGCATAAATTATTGCAAGATAAGGCATGGGGAGTCGGATTTTTCGGATTCAATCTTCCGAAAGTCAGGGATGCACAAATAAAAATAATATTAGAAACCCAACCCAAAATAGTCTTAATTGCAGGAGGCCGTCCTTCGCTTGCTAAACCTTTTGAAGATGCTGGAATTAAAACATTTATTCATGTTCCTTCTTCCTCTTTATTGGATACTTTTATCAAAGAAGGCGCTAAAGATTTTGTTTTTGAAGGAAGGGAAAGCGGCGGGCATATTGGCCAGCTGGGAAGCCTTGTTCTTTGGGAAAGACAGATTTTCAGATTACTTCAGGAAGAAGACCTGACTCAATTCAGCGTCTTTTTTGCCGGTGGCATCCACGATGCTTTGTCGTCCGCATTCATTTCGATCATGTCGGCAAATCTGGCCTCACAAGGCGCAAAGATTGGTATCTGGATGGGCACATCCTACCTGTACACCGAAGAAATCGTCAAGACAGGCGCCATAACTGCCGATTATCAGAATCTTGTTGTTAAAACACAAGAGATTGTTTTACTTGATACAAATGCGAGTCTGATTTCCCGCGCCGTGAAAACACCCTTTACCGAACTTTTCTTCCGGGAAAAACAAAGAATGCTCAAGGAAGGATTAGATCCACATGAAGTGTCTGTGTATTTGGAAGATTTAATTATCGGCCGATTGAGAATTGCTGCTAAGGGAATAGTATTCAAAGACAATGAATGGGTGAAACTGGGCTTGGAAGAACAAACGGAAAAGGGTTTATTTATGACGGGCGACGTTACATTGCTTATAGACAAAATAATTACGATTGAGAAACTTCACAAATCCGTTATAGAGGATAGCAATACACTTATTACCGAACTTCCTGATATTCCGCTTCCGGAATCCCTGTCTAAACCTATTGATATAGCCATTATAGGGATGGATTGCGTTTTTCCTCAAGCAAAAAATATCGAAGAATATTGGATGAATATTTTTCTGGCCAAAGACTGTATCGAAGATATTCCGGACATTCGGTTGAATAAAAAACTCTTTTGTAGACCGAACAATACGGATAGTGATTTTATTTCCTGCATGACAGGCGGGTATGTTCCTATGATGGATTTCGACCCCATGGAGTTCGGAATGACTCCTCAATCGATGACTTCTGTCGAGACTGGTCAATTATTAAGTTTGATGATTGCCAAACGCGCTTTGATAGATGCCGGTTATCCGGATATTTCGCCGGATCTTTCGGAAAATGTTTCGGTTATTTTCGGAGGTGAAGGTCTATTTGATATGGCAACAAGAATTGGATTCCGGTCAACTTACAGACAAATATTCGGCGATCTGCCCGAAGAACTGAAAGAACGGCTACCCCGGCTGAACACCGATACTTTTGCCGGTTTACTGTCTAACGTCATCCCCGGTCGTGTTAGTAACCGGCTCAATTTTAGAGGGCGCAATTATACTGTCAATTCGGCTTGTGCATCCTCGCTTACGGCATTGAATACAGCTTGTCAGGAATTATCTTTATATGAAGTAGATATGGTTGTTCTTGGTGGAATTGATTTTCACAGCAACCTGAATGACTACCTGATGTTTTCTTCTACTCACGCCCTGTCACAGAAAGGATATTGCCGTTCTTTTGACGCCGACGCCGATGGTATGACCATGGGAGAAGGCGTTGGTGTTACGATATTGAAAAGATTGGAAGACGCCGAACGCGACGGCGACAGGATTTATGCCGTCGTTAAAGGGCTCGGAGGCAGCAGCGACGGAAAAGGCATGAGTTTGACGGCGCCAAGCGTGGGCGGACAAATCACGGCAATGGAAAAAGCCTATCAGTCTGCCGGAATTTCTCCCTCTGAAGTCGGACTCATTGAAGCGCATGGTACGGGTACTGTTGTTGGAGATAGAACAGAAATGAGTTCTACAACAAAAGTATTTTTGGAAGCAGGCGCTCTTACCGGCCAGACAAGTCTTGGAACCGTAAAATCACAAATCGGGCATACAAAATGTGCAGCAGGTATGTCGGGCCTTATCCGGGCAGCCCTATCCGTTTATTACGGCATTATTCCCCCAACCATTCATATTGATAAACCGCTTGTTAATTATAATCACAAAACAAGTCCTTTCGTTTTCAATACGCAGTCCGGTATATGGACTAAAAAGAGAAGAATTTCAGGAATCAGCGCTTTCGGATTTGGTGGCGCCAATTTCCATGCCGTCATTGAAAATTACAAACCGGAAGTTTCATTTACCACCATATTGAAAACATGGCCATCCGAATTGTTTGTATTCAGAGGAGATACGCTTGAAGAAGCCAAACAGCAAGTGAGCCGGATCAAATCCTTATTGACCCTTAACGCAGATATTCCGCTGAAAAATATCGCTTTTACCCTGGCTTCCGTAACCGACAAGGCGGTTCAGGTTTCCGTCGTGGCTTCCGGTGTGGAAGATTTACTTTCAAAAATAGAAATTATTTTGAGCGGTAAAGACGGCCTGAATATCTATTACAGAAAGGCAATAGACGGTAAAGTTGCATTCCTGTTTTCAGGTCAGGGAAGTCAGCGTGTCAATATGGCACGTGATCTTTTCGTTGCTTTTCCCAAAATGAGAAATTTGTTATCCCTAAACAGCGAATATGAAAAAATTATATTTCCTTCTTCTGCTTTTGACGATGAAAGTCGGAAAGCATTGAATGAAACAATAACCGATACCAGAAATTCCCAGCCTTTGCTGGGTATGGTTGATTACGCCATTGCAACCTACTTACGCTTCTTAGGCATTGAACCGGATATGCTTGCCGGACATAGCTACGGGGAATTACCCGCACTTTGTTTCGCAGGCGCATTTGAGCCGGAAATATTGGTCGATTTGAGCCGGAAAAGGGCTGAATCCATTTTGGGCGCTATCAAGGAAGATAAAGGTAAAATGCTGGCCGTGTCCATTCCCGAAGAAAAATTAAACGAATTGCTTCGTGACGAAACGGAAGTATGGGCTGTTAATTTCAATTCGACCAAACAAACCGTTTTGGCGGGCACAACACCCGGCCTGACTGCGTTTATGGAGAAATTGACAACACAAAAAATTGCTTTCAAAGAAATCAATGTTGCCTGCGCTTTCCATTCGCCTTTGCTTGCAGCATCAAAAGATTTGTATGCCGATGTTTTGAAAAATGTATCTTTTCATCAGACAAAAATTCCTGTATGGTCCAATACAACTGCCGAATTGTATCCGAAAAAGGCAAACGACATCAAGGAAAGATTGACCGAACATTTAGTAAAGCCCGTTTTGTTTACTCAAGAAATACAAAATATGTATGCCGAAGGCGCCCGTATCTTTATTGAAACAGGTCCCGGAAATGTGTTGAACGGTTTGGCTCAAGCTACCCTGGGAAGTGAAATTACAACCATTCAGACGGAAGCAAAGGAAAAAGAAGGTCTTAGTTTCTTGTTGAACGCGCTGGCTCAATATTTGGCAACCGGCAAATATTTCGATATTCAAAAACTGTTTATTGACAGAGAGACTTCTGAAATCGACATTGCCAACGTTGAAAAATATGCCAAAAGCAAAACTGTTTGGCGTCTGAACGGCCAATATTCCTTTCCGAACGAAGGGAAACTTCCGCGCGACGGAGCATTGCCTTTTGCCGAACCTATACAGCTAAACGGGGTTAATGTTAATTTGCCGCAAGTATTGAATACAAACAATACGGATGGTTCGGATAAGGTTATGCTGGAATATTTGGATGGCGTTAAATCGCTCATTTACAGCCAACGGGATATTCTGTTGGGCTATTTCGGACAGAACCCACAGGAATTTCGTCCACGGAAAATTGAATACCAAACTGTTGAAGAGCCCAGTCGGGATGTCCAAACAAAACCAGTTCAAGTCAAAGAACCAGTTCAAGTCAAGGAACCAATTCAAGTCAAAGAACAAGTTCCGGAAACTCAATTTACCCTCACACTTTCAACTGAACAAATACAGACTATATTGTTGAATGTCGTCGGTGAAAAAACCGGTTATCCGATAGATATGCTCGGATTGGACATGGATTTGGAAGCCGATTTAAGTATCGACTCCATCAAACGGATGGAAATTATATCAGATTTGAAAGATAAATTACAGTTGTCCGGCAACTTTGAAAATTCTGAGGAGACTTTCATGAAAATGGCTTCTCTAAAAACCCTGAATGAACTGATTGGCTGGGTTGAAGGCCTAAGAGCAACGATGGCCGCTACCGCTCCTGCAATCACTGCCGATGTATCGTCATCTCAAACAACCGGCGTAGCTATAGTAACGGAAGCCACACTATCCCGAACAGTAGATGAAATCAAAGCGATTTTATTGGATGTTGTCAGTGAAAAGACCGGCTATCCGATAGATATGCTCGGATTGGATTTGGATTTGGAAGCCGATTTGAGTATCGACTCCATCAAACGGATGGAAATTATATCAGATTTGAAAGATAAATTACAGTTGGCCGGTAACTTTGAAAATTCTGAAGAAACTTTCATAAAAATGGCTTCTCTTAAAACCCTGAATGAACTGATTGCTTGGATCAACGAACTGCTCCATTCCACAACAGGCAATACAGCGGTTGGAAAAGAGGAGACCGCGGCAGCAACAGAAGAAAAACAATTGGCCGATTTATCCAGAATTTTGGTTGAATTGCAATCATATCCCTTGAAGTCGGAAAAAATTTCAATCGCAGGAAAGCGTTTCGCAATAACCAAAGATGGGGATAAAACACCATTTGCAACGAAAATCAAGGCGCTTTTGGAAAGTCAAGGCGCTTCGGTGAGCATCATTACCGCCTCGGATTCGGTAACTTCCTTCGACGGACTGATTTTGCTGAACGCGATTCAATCTCCTAATAAATATACCATGCAGGACTTTTTCAATTTGATTAAGCAAAAAGACGTCAAACAATTTGAATGGGTATTTACTTTCAGTGATGTAATCGGCGACATAGCGGAAAACAAAGATTTGGGGCAACTGAAAAATATTCAGGGATTTTCCGGTTTAATCAACAGTTTAAGAATTGAATACCCTAACGTGAATTTCCGGTCGGTTATTTCCTATTCGCGTTTTGAGGCTGAAACACTTCCCCGCATTGTTTTGGATGAGCTTACCGTGAAAGAAGTATTTCCGGAGATCATATATAAAGGCAAAGAAAGGTTCAGAAATGGGATCAAAATGGAAGATCTCGCTACAAACGAAGCTCCGGTATTGCCTTTAGACAAGGATTCGGTTGTCGTTGTACTGGGTGGAGCGCAGGGCATCTCTCCCGAACTTGTTTATCAACTTTCGACAGACTACCCGTGCCGGTATATTTTGGTGGGACGTTCCAGTATATTACCGGACGAAAGCGGCGTTTATGCTACTTTAAAAACCCCTACGGATATCCGGAAACATTTGCTTATGGAAGAACAAATGAAGGTGCCGGCAGAAATTGAAAAGAAAATTCAGAAAATATTCAAATCCAATCAAATTTCGGAAGCCATCAAGAAAATTGGACAATCAGGCGCAAGGGTAACGTATCAGTCTTTGGATGTATCCAATCCGGAAAAATTTAAAAACTTCCTGCAACAAACCCGTGCGGAATATGGAAAAATCGACGGCGTCATTCATGCCGCGGGACTATTGCACGATAAATTCTTTGCGGATAAAACATGGGAGTCGTTTGAACAGGTGTACAATACGAAACGAAATCCTTTCCACGTCATATTGGATGAAATTCAAGACGACTTGAAATTACTTGTACTCTTCAGCAGCGTCGCTTCTGTATATGGAAATGCCGGACAAGGGGATTACGCGGCGGCAAACAGTGTATTTGATTTGGCGGTAACCGCCTTACCTGTTCTCCGTCCGAATTTGAGAACCGTATCATTCAACTGGGGTCCTTGGAAAGGAGCCGGAATGGTCTCCTCCTTGTTGGAGGCCGAATTTGCCAGAAAAGGCGTATCGCTTATTCCTTTGGAAGAAGGCGGCGGCTTTTTTACAAATGAGTTGAAATTCGGAAAGGAATCTCAAATTTTAGCGATGGGAAGGAAAGATGAAGTTGAAAACTTTTTAAAAATGTTGAGTTAATCATGAAAGATACCGATATAGCCATTGTGGGGATGTCTTGTGACTTCCCCGATGCTGATACAATTGAAAAGTTCTGGAAGAATTTAGAAAATGGCGTTGATTCTATCATTGACGCCCCAGAGGACAGACTGGAACCGGACTTTTTCACGAAAGAAGGAGAAGAGGCAAGGTTTAATAAATTTTATTTCAAAAAAGGAGGATTTGTCAGTAAAAAGAAAATCGACCCTATTCGATACGGCATACTTCCCGTTTCCGTAGACGGTTATGATCCGGAACAATTGATTGCATTACGCTTGGTTGATGAGGCCTTGGAAGACGCCGGCGTTTATGAAAAAAATATTCCCTTGGAAAATTGTTCGTTTATTCTCGGAAAGGGTAATTTTACGGGATTAGTCAACTACAGAACATCTACTGTTCTCCACTTTGGCTCTCTGATAGAGAAGATGTTCAAGTATATGATTCCGGATATAAGCGAGTCGGACTTGGAGTTGGTCAAAAAAGCATATGGAGAACAAAATGGGGAGATGAAAGCAGATGCAGCTCTCGGTACAATGTCGAGTTTAACTGTATCTATTGTGTCTAACCGGTTTAATTTGAGAGGGCCTACTTATACAATTGACTCAGCCTGTGCGAGCGCGCTTATTGCCGTAAATCATTCCATTCAGCTGTTACTCAGCGGACAATGTGATATTGCTTTGGCAGGAGGCATGCACTACAATCAAACCCCATCTTTTTGGAGCGTATTCAACTTGATTGGAGCCGCTTCGCGTCGGCAACAAATCGCCCCGTTCAGTGTGGACGCAGATGGCACACTCATTGGCGAAGGCGCCGGAATAGTGGTATTGAAAACCTTGAAAAAAGCCATTGCCGATAACGACAGGATTTATGCAGTAATCAAAGGGAGCAGCAATTGCAGTGATGGAAGCGGGGTGAGTGTCATGGCTCCGAATATGCAAGGGCAATACAGAACCTATGAGCTTGCTTGGAAAAACACAGGCATGGATCCCAAAAAAATAGGCTATTTGGAAGCGCATGGAACAGCTACCCAAATTGGAGACAAAACGGAAATTACCGGTCTGACCCATTTTTTCGGGGATAAATCCGAGAAACGTATTTGGTTGGGTTCGGTAAAATCCAATATCGGACACATCATGCCTGCGGCCGGGATTGCCGGTTTGATAAAAACCACACTGGCTTTATATCATAAAAAAATTCCGCCCACTTTACATTGTGAAAATCCCTCGAAAGACGTGCTTGCATCCCGTTTTTATCCGGCGCAACAATTAGTGGACTGGGATCCGGATAAATATCCCTTGATAGCAGGCGTCAACGCTTTTGGTTTTGGCGGAACCAACGCTCACGTGATTTTAGAAGCATTTGACAACAAAAAGACTTCTCATAGTACACTTCCCAAACAAGACAGCTTGATCGCCTTGTCTGCACCCACAAAAGAAAAACTGTTAGACAAGTTAAACAGAGGAGATTATACACTGTCGGAAGGGGACTATCGCTTGATTGTTTTTAATCCTACCCGGGATAGAATAGAGAAAGCAAAAAATCTCGTTGAAAAAGATAAACCATGGAAAGGCCGCTTGGATATTTGGTTTTCCAATAATCCATTGCTTGTCCGGGGAGAAAAATTAGTGTTTATGTTCACCGGATTTGATCCCGGCACAAACTATGAATTACAATCCATATCCGATTATTTTGGTATCCCGTTGAAACAGCTGGAGGTCGGCGAAGACTTGTTGGGAGCTTCAATCAATCTTTATTACGAATCCATAATGATTAGCCAGGCGCTTAAAAAACTGGGAATTAATCCGGATATTTATATTGGGCACAGTATTGGCGAATGGCATGCGCTCGGCGCTTCAGGCACTATTGATAGCGAATCAATAGAAAAATGTATGAGAACTTACGATCCCACACGTTCTTATAATATTGAGATTCCTTATATTGCTGTTGGATGCGATTATGAAAAAATAAGACCCTGGTGCGAAAATAATCCCGACCTTTATCTTGCCAATGACAATTGTCCGAGTCAAATATTGATGGCCGGCACCAAACAGGCAACAGACCAATTGGTTGAAAAGTTAAAGGAAGCAAAAATCTATTATCAGGTACTGCCTTTCCAATCGGCGTCCCACACGCCCTTTCTGCCGGAAAGAGTTGAAATTATACACCACATGGCGAAATTCATGGAACCCGGACAACCAACCGGCCCTGTATGGTCGGCGACGTCTTTGGCAGAATATCCGACAGATAGAGACGAATTACACGAATTGACCATCCGGCATTTTACGGAAACTATTCATTTCCGGGGATTAATCGACAAATTGTACGATCAGGAAAATGCCAAGGTCTTTGTACAGATTGGATCCGGAAACTTACTTGGATTTGTTGATAATACTTTATCCGGCAAAATTTTCAGTACGATAGGAACACTTTCTTCCCAGAACACCGGAATTGAGCAATTAAGGCGTCTGTCGGCATTGCTGTTTATTGAAGGAAAAGCAGTTAACAATGATTTTCTGGGTATAAAAGAAATTGTTTCAAAGAGACCTGTAAGAAAAGGGACGGAAGTTGAATTGGAAAATACCTTTAGCGTATCCGCCGACCTTCCTATAATCAAGGAAATCATGGATAATCAGATTGCCCGGTATAAAACAACATCAACATCGCTTCCGACTTTCTCAAACGAGGTGCTAAGTGATCCGGTACTGAACATTGTAAACGATAATCTGAGAGACATTGCTTTGGTACAGGAAGAAATGTTGAAATGGTACAAAACAACTCATCATTCAAGTCAGGGCGCCGGTCAATCAGCTACGGTTCCCCAAACGGACAACAAGCGCATAAGCGCTCCCGTTCTTCCATCGGAAGACAAAACGCCAAGAACAGGAACAAGTAACCAAGAAAAATTAATTATTTCTGTAGAGAAATACCCCTTCCTGATGGATCATAGCTTCATGAGACAAAAAAAAGGTTGGGATCCGACAGATTCGACCCCGTCGGTACCTTTTGCAATGATGCTCGAATTGTTGAGTGATTATGCACAAAAACTGCTGCCGGGTAAAAAAATCCTCAAAATAAAAACAGCTATGGCTTTGAAATGGATTTCGGCGGAAACACCTTTTGAATCAGTCATCGAAGGTGTTTGGAAATCCGAGGATGAGATTTACGCAACTATTCCCCGTCACACATTCGGCAATGTTGTTTTGGGAGATACTTTTCCTCCGGTACCGGAAAAATATTTGAAAGAAATTGATTTAGGTGAAAATATTGTCGATGAATTGCCCACTAAAGAAATAGCATACGATGATTATCTGTTTCATGGAGAACGATATCAATCATTGATAAAAGTGCTTGCTCTGACAAAGAAAGGGATCCGGTCGCTTATTCACAAAGTAGAAGGGAAAGGTTCGGTATTGGACAATCTTGGCGCAATGCTCGGCTTTCACTTTTACTTTATCGAAACAGAAAAAGTGGTTACTTTTCCTTCGAGTGTAGAGGAAATTGTGTTTTATGATGACATCAACGACCAGGAGGGAGTATTCGAATACACGCTTCTCGTGAAAGACATCTCTGATAACGAAGTTATCGGTGATATGGTGATTCGAAGAAACGGAAAAGTATGGTGTATCGCCAATGGTTTTCATAACATGCGGTTTGAATTTGTGAATGATGTTAGACTGACCATGACGAAACCTGAAAAACACATTTTGGCAGAAACAATAGCGCCCAATGTACTTTATTGCCACAATATTTTTGAAAAAAATGTGAGTTGGTTATTTTTAAGCAAAAGATACCTTAATTTAGAAGAGAGAAAGCAGTATGATGGACTGTATCCGAATAAAGCGCGGGAGTTTATGATAAGCCGTATCGTATTGAAAGATGCGGTCAGGAAATATTATGCCGACCGCGAAAAACAATCCTTGTTTCCCTATCCGATAGAAATTTCAATTCGCAATGACGAGTACGGAAAACCTCGACTTATCGGAGAACAATTTAAAGATATTGAAATTTCGTTGGCGCATAAAGGAACAGAAGCAGTTGCTATTGCTTCGGATAAACCGGTCGGAATAGATATCGAAATAATAAAATCAAGGAGTAAAGAGTTTATGGATTTGTCATTTACCGAAAAAGAATTATCTTTATTGGAAGATAAAGATCAAGCCGAATGGAGTACCCGGTTCTGGGTTGCCAAGGAAGCTTATGCAAAAATGATAGGTACCGGACTGCAAGGCAATCCGAAACAATTTGAAATTACTTCGATTGATGGCGATAAATTACAAATTAAAGATACAATTATTCAAACAATTATTTTCAAAAAGAAATATGTAGTAGGATGGACATAAATTTTGTTTTTCCATCACAATTATTTTCTCTATTCGGTAGAAATTTCAATTATTAATTTGTCATTTACAAAAAAAGAATTATCTTTGTTGGCAAATAATGACAAAGATCAAGCCGAATAGAGTAGTTGGTTTTGGGTTGCTAAGGAAGTTTATGCAAAAATGCTGAGAACCGGACTTCAAGGCAATCTGAAACAGTTTGAAGTTATTTCGATTGATGGCGATAAATTACAAATTAAAGATACAATAATTGAGACAATTATTCACAATAAAAATATATAATAGGATGGACAGAAATTTAGATTCAGAAAAAAGTAAAGAAATAATTCACGAACAACTGTTGCAGTTTGTGACAGAAATTATCGGAAGCGATGTCGTAGAAGAGTTAAATATTACGAAAGAAAGTATTTTTACAAAAGATTTGGAAATGGATAGTATTGAAATTGTGGCTTTTGCCGAAAAGGTAAGAGTGCAATACGGTACAGCGGTTGATTTTACAAGTTGGATTTCAAACATGGAGTTGGAGGGCTTAATCAATTTGTCTTTTTCACAAGTTATTGATTTTATCTATAATTCATTGTATGTAAAGTAAAAGTAAAAAAATATTTATGGCAAAATTTGTATTTGTAGTCCCTCCTTTGGAAGGACACATTAATCCTACTTTAAGTGTGGGGTGGAAGTTATTGGGACGTGGGCATGATGTGAGATGGATTTGTGTTGAGATGGAGGGGCTAATGGAAAAATTGCCAAAAGGAGGTAAGATTTTATTGCTTCATCATCCCGATCTTGATGATGATGCAAGAAATGAATTGAAAAAAAAGCTTTTGTCTTTCAATATTCAAGGCATAGAAAGTTTAAAATTCCTTTATGAGGAACAGATAATTCCTTTTAATCAATACATGCTCAATGAAATTGAATTTTATTTGAAGGATTTTAAGCCGGATGTTGTTGTGTATGACCAGCAAATGTTTGCCGGAGCAGTTGCTGCTTATCGGTTGAAAATACCTTTTGTCGCCTCTGTAACAGCTCCTTCTTCTATTAAATCAATTGAGGCTTTACCGAAGCTTCATGAATGGGAAAATAATCAGGTCATAACGTTTCAGCAAAGAAACGGAATTCCTTTTGACGAAAGATTAGACGAACATGCTGACTTTGTATTGGTTTATACTTCGAGTTTGTTTTTCGGAGAACATACTCTTCCCCAGCATTATAAATTTGTAGGTCCGGTTACAGAGTCTCGTCCCAACCAACACGCGTTCGATTGGGAACGGTTTCATTCATGGGGAGACATTCCCAAAATATTGGTAAGCATCGGAACTACTTTTAGTTTCAAAGAAAAGATCAATTTCTTTCTGAAAGTATTGGAAGCTTTCAAAAGTGAAAAAATCGGAGTGGTTGTCGTATCCGATCCTGATCTGTTTGATGAAATTCCAAGTAATTTTATTATTCAGAAGAGAGTTCCTCAACTGCAATTACTTCCCTATTTGCAATTAGTTGTTTGCCATGCAGGACAAAATACGGTGAGTGAATCGCTATCGCATGGAATTCCATTGGTTACGATACCAATTGCCTATGACCAATCTCAAGTCGCTGAAAGCGTGGTGCAAACAGGGGCTGGAATACGGCTTAAATTCAACCGTTTCAGATCACAAGAACTCAGAAACGCCGTTTATGAAATTCTGAATAATAAAGTATATGCCGAAAATGCCGGAATTGTTCGGGATTCTTTTATACAAGGTGGTGGTGTAAATGCAGCAGCAGGATATATTGAAGAATTATTGGGTTAAATAATCTACTTATATGAAAGCGCCGGGCGTAAGGGAAAAAGAAAATATTGACGATTTAAAGGGTGACAAGATCAGTCGTCTTATCGTAAAATATGCCGTCCCCAGCATTGTCGGAACTATTGTTATAGGCTTATACACTGTAATTACCACAATCTATATAGCTTATGGTCCCGGGCTTGGAGAATGTGCAGTAGGCGCAATGTCGGTATGTATGCCGCTAACGCTTATCGGGTCGGCGCTTTGTGTGCTGACCGGCGGCGGAGCTGCTACGCGGATTTCCATTGCACTTGGGAATAACGACAAACAAATGGCTTATACGCTTTTAGGAAACGCTTTCATATTATCCTTTATCCTGTTCACTTTGCTCAATATATTTACCCTCGTATTCATCAATCCTATTTTGTCTATTATAGGCGCAACCGATGATAACATTTCTTATGCAAAGGATTTTATGATTATCTATTTGCCGCTTGTTGTCTTCCTCATGCTTTCATTTAGCTTAAATAACGTAATAAGAGCTTCCGGCCATCCCAAAAAAGCCATGACAGTGATGTTACTCATCCTGATTTTTAATATTGTCTTGGTTCCGTATTTTGTGTTTGTGCTGCAATGGGGAATGAAGGGCGTCGCAGCTGCATACAGTATTTCCGGTATCATCTCATTCATTCCTACCATGCATCATTTTCTGAAAAAGGATAGTGATTTTCCCTTGTTGTTCAAATATATGAAATTACAGCGGAAAGCGCTTAAATCTATTTTAGATATTGGTCTCTCTCCTTTTTTAGTACAGTTTACGGCTGCATTTGTTGCCATGATAATTAATAATCGGCTAAAAGTTTATGGCGGAATGTCGGCCATTACCGCTTATGGAGTCGCCTACCCTATAACAATTCTTTTTATCTTTACACTAAGCGGATTATCGCAAGGCGTTCAACCTATTATCGGTTATAATTATGGAGCAAATAGAATTGACATGGTTCTTAAAACATTCAAAATAACCGTTTCTATTGGTGTTGTTATCGGAATATTCGGCTTGTTGCTATCCTTATTTTTCTCGTCATTTCTTGTCGGTATCTATTCAACAAGTCCGGAAATTACATCACAAGCTATTTTATGTTTGAAAATAATATTGATAGGATTACCTCTAAGCGGATTTCAGATGGTGACAAATACTCTTTTTCAGAGCATAGGTTCAACTAAAAAAGCATTTTACCTAAGTATTACAAGGCAGTTGGTTTTTTTAGTTCCCGCTGCATTTATTTTCCCTTTGATTTGGGGTGTGACAGGTGTTTGGTATTCAATTCCGGTATCAGATAGTTTGTCAACATTATTGGCGATAGCGATTCTTTTTTTACAACTCAGGAGTTTTAAAAATGTACCAAAGTAAATGATAAAAATAGAAAACATCAATAAATCTTATTATAACGGAGCGTCGTTACATGTCTTGAAAGGCATCAATCTGGAAGTTTCAGCGGGAGAAATGATATCTGTCATGGGAGCTTCCGGTTCCGGAAAATCAACCTTGTTGAATATACTGGGAATTCTTGATACTTACGATTCCGGAAATTATTATCTTGATAATTCGTTGGTGAAAAACTTAGGTGAAATGCAAGCGGCTAAGTTAAGGAACCAAATGATTGGTTTTATATTCCAGTCATTTAACCTTATTCCATTTAAAAATGCGATGGAAAATGTTGCCTTGCCGCTGTATTATCAAGGCATGAATAGAAAAAAAAGAAATCATATTGCGTTAGACTATCTCGAATCCTTAGGTTTAAGGGAATGGGCGCAACACATGCCTAACGAATTGTCCGGCGGACAAAAACAGCGAGTTGCCATTGCACGCGCATTGATTGCTAAACCCCGGATCATTCTTGCCGATGAACCGACCGGTGCGCTTGATAGTAAAACATCGGAAGAGGTCATGCAAATTCTTCGAAAAGTAAATAAAGAAGGAATGACCATGGTGATCATAACGCATGAAAAAAGTGTTGCGGAGGCTACGGATAAAATTGTCCATATCAAAGATGGACTCATTGAATCAATTACATAATTATAAAATAAGGAATTTTATGTTTGATTTCGACAATTGGATTGAAATTTTCGATGCAATAAAGAAAAATAAACTTCGTACCTTTCTATCGGGGTTTTCAATCACTTGGGGGATTTTCATGTTCGTTGTCCTCTTGTCTGCCGTCAATGGTGCGCAAGGTGGGGTCATGATGTCTTTCGGCGACCGTTTTGTCAACAAATTGCAAATATCCGGACGGTTGACCTCTCTTCCTTATCAAGGACTTCCGGACAACAGAAAAATTAAATTAGACCAAGACGACTATGATATGGTGAATAGAAAAGTACCGGAAAAACAATATTTATCCGCTGTAATTCGCTCATTTGTCAATGTAAATTATGGTAAAAATAATTCTACCGGTGAACTTTATGGAATTCATCCCGACTATAATTTGATTAATGGAGTTACAATAATTACTAATCAAGGACGTCTTATCCGGGATATTGACGTGGAAGAAAAGAGAAAAGTGGTTGTTATCAATAAACGCCTGAGAGAAGTTCTCTTTGCAGATGAAAATCCAATAGGTAAAAATATCATTGTTAATAACTTGATTTATAAGGTTATCGGTGTTTTTGAAGAGACTGCTATCGCCAATTTCGAAAAATTGTATATTCCTTTTTCAACCGCCCAATTTATTTTTAGTGACGGATGGGGATTTGAAGGTTTATCTATGGCAACGGTAGGTCTCAATACAAATAATAAAAATGAAATGTTCAACAAAAGACTGATAGCGAACTTCGGCGCTTTACATCAATTTAATCCGGAAGATGGGAGAGCCATTAATATTAATAGTCAAATGAAAGAGCACTTGCAAGCCCTCGGTATTTTTAATGCTGTTAGCATTTTTATTTGGATTGTCGGATTCGGAACCTTGTTTGCCGGCATTGTAGGGATCAGTAATATTATGTTAATTACGGTGCGAGAACGAACCAAAGAGTTTGGCATTCGAAAAGCGCTGGGAGCGACACCCACTTCCATTTTAGGAAATATCATATTGGAATCTGTTTGTATCACAACTTTATTCGGTTATTTAGGCGTGTTTTTGGGTATATATGCAAACAAATTATTTAATTTATTTCTTATCAAAAATCCGGACAATTCGAATTTGGCCATTTTCGAAAATCCTAATATGAATATGAATGTGGCATTGGGAGCTATGACAATATTAATAATCGCGGGCGTTTTGGCCGGTTATTTTCCTGCAAGGCAAGCTGTGAAAATTTCTCCGGTGGAAGCCATGCGGTCGGAATAAACCCCTAAATCACTTGGGGGAATTGGATAAATATTTTTAAGCGAGTTTGAAAAAATGTTTGATTTAGATAGAATAGAAGAGATTTGGGTAACCATCACCCGAA
The DNA here is from genome assembly GCA_031290435.1 of Candidatus Symbiothrix sp. Classification (GTDB taxonomy): domain Bacteria; phylum Bacteroidota; class Bacteroidia; order Bacteroidales; family Azobacteroidaceae; genus Azobacteroides. The sequence continues at coordinate 23,321 of JAITNQ010000037.1, forward strand.
ATAAAGTCAGAAGTCTGCTTACTGCTTTCGGCGTCTTTTGGGGGATTTTTATGTTGGTTATCCTCAGCGGCGCCGGAAATGGATTGAAACGCGGCGTTTACAAATACATTGATGGCTTCGCTAACAATGCGAGTTTCATAGGAGCCTCACGAACTAGTTTGCCGTATAAGGGATTACAAAAAGGAAGGGAATGGAAAATCCGGAACAAAGACTTAAAAGTCTTGAAGGATTCCGTACCGGGTATTCAACATTTATCCCCTATTTTATGGTCAGACGGGTCTAATAATAATGTCGTGTACGGAAACAAAATCGGTTTTTACCCGCTGAGGGGTGTATTTCCGAATTATGCTGAGATAGAGCGACAAACGATATCTTTTGGTCGTCTCTTTAATGAAATTGATTCCGATAATAAAAGGAAAGTTTGTGTCATCGGAACCAAGGTCTATGAGGAATTATTTCGAGATAATGAAAATCCATTGGACAAGGAAATTCGTGTAAATGGCGTATATTTCAGGGTGATAGGTGTTACAATAGGTATTGCCGATGTTGATCTCGGAGGAAAATTGGAGAATACAATACTTGTACCTCTGTCTACCTTGCAACAAATCACCAACAAAGGGGATGTTATCCAGGCATTGGCTATAACTTCGCTCCCATCTGTACCGGTAATAGATGTCGAAAATAAAATAAAAGTGGAACTGAAGAAGATGAAAGCTATACATCCGAATGATTTACAGGCTGTTTGGAGTATAAACTTAGAAAAAGAATTTCTGCTCTTTTCAAATTTGTTTGACGGAATCGCCGCCTTGGTCTGGATAATTGGCTCAGGTACGCTTATTGCCGGTATAATAGGTGTTAGCAATATTATGCTGGTTACCGTCAGGGAAAGAACGAAAGAAATCGGTATAAGAAGAGCTTTGGGCGCCAGTCCAAAAGCAATTATTGTACAAATTATGATGGAAAGTTTGGGTTTAACAGCCTTAGCCGGTATTCCCGGCTTATGTACGGGCGTTTGTCTCCTGTATTTGGGAAATGTTTTTTGGTTTCAACATTTGGAAAACGTCTATTTTTCTAATCCGATGATTAGTTTCAATACTGCGCTTACTTCAATGATAATCCTGTTAGTCAGTGGATTATTGGCCGGATCAATTCCAGCGGTACGGGCTTTGTCAATTAAAGCCATTGATGCAATAAGAGAGGAGTAAAGGAATTAGAAATTAGAAATTAGAAAATAAGAATTAAAAAATAAAATTAAATTATACACACATGAAAAAAGTTGGTAAATATGTCTTATTCGGATTATTAGGAATCATTCTGATAATAACGTTTAAATTCTTATGGGATGATTCTCATCCCAAAGCGATTGAATATGCGCTTATTTCTCCTCAAAAAAGAAGTATTGAAAACAAAAAAACCGCAACAGGTAATGTTGAACCGAGGTATCCGGTTTTAGCCAAACCTAAAATAACCGGAACCATCTCAAAAATTTTCAAGGAAGCCGGCGAAAAGGTTAAAGAAGGTGAAGTCATTGCACTTGTAGAAGTTATTACTGATCCAACTCAATTGAATTCGGCTGAATCCCGACTGAGAATTGCAGATATTACCTTGGAGCAAGTGAGTAAAGAATACGAACGCCAGTCTATGCTTTACAAAAACGATGTCATTTCCAGAAATGAATATGAATTGGCAGAGGCGAGCTACCGGAAAGCCATTGAAGAAAAAAGCGCTGGTGAGGACGCCCTGGAAATCTTAAAGAGAGGAGTTGCCAAAAGTAAAGCAAATGAAAGTAATACGCAAGTTCGCTCCAAAATCAGCGGTATGATCCTTGATATCCCGGTAAAAGAAGGAAACGCCGTCATCATGCCGAATCAATTCAGCGAAGGCACTACCATCGCTACTGTGGCGAATATGAACGACCTGATTTTCAGAGGGACGATTGATGAAACGGAAGTAGGACAGCTAAAAATTGGGATGCCGGTCGTCATATCCATAGGGGCCATCAGTTCCGAATTGTTTGATGCAAGGCTGGAATATATATCCCCTAAGGGTGGAAAAGAAAATGGCGCCGTCTTATATGAATTGAAGGCGGCTATTCAAAATCCTCAAACAGAAGTTTTTATTCGTTCCGATTACAGTGCGAATGCCGATATTGTCGTTGAACAGATAAATGATGTAATCACTATTCCCGAAAGTATTGTTGAATTTAATAACAAAGCAGCCTTCGTTTATGTTCTTCAATCCGGGAACTCGAAGCAGCAATTTGAAAAAAAACAAATAGAGATAGGCCTTTCCGATGGCACTTATGTAGAAATAAAATCCGGATTGGATATGAATGATAAAATCCGTGGCGCCGCTTTGACGTCCACTCAAAAATAATTATAAAAATGAAACCCTTAAATATTTTTTTATCAGGTATTTGTCGCGTGATGACAATGAGAAGTCTTGTTTTGTTGTTCTGCCTCTATTTTCCCTTTTCTTTCGGGATTCAGGCACAAGAAAAGTCAATTAAAGAACAAATAGAAGAATTGAGATTAAAGAAAGTCAACCAGAATAAACTGCTTTCCCAAGAACCGGTTTATATTGAAAAAAAAGATTCTATAGAGCAAAAAACCCAAGCCGAAGATCAAACCACTACTCCAAAAGCGAGTGTAAATGAATCAAAACATCCTGTAAATGATAATCAGGAACTACAGACAATCATTCTCAAACAAGATTCTCTGTATGAATATATTAAAGAAAAAAAATGGTCGCTTGAGGAATGTATTCAGTATGCAATAGATCACAATATTAGTATCAAACAATTGGAACTTCAGAAAAAAGATACTGAAATCCAGAACAGTACGGCAAAATACAGTCGGCTGCCGGACTTGAACGCTTCTACAGGTCAGGAATGGGATTTTTACAAAATCAGTTACGATACTGTTTATAATAACAAATCCCGATCGGTTTCCAGTTTCGAATTAAGCAGTTCAATTCCTTTATTTACCGGATTCAGAATCCCGAATGAAATTGCCAGGACAAAATTGGAAATTCAAGCTGTCTCGGAAAATTTGGCAAAAGCGAAGGAAGATTTATCTTTAAATATCACATCTCTGTTTCTACAAGTATTATTTTATAAAGAATTACTTTCTATTGACGATAATCAGCTTGAACTCAGTAAAAATCAGGTAAAAAGGACAGAATTATTGGTAAAAGCGGGAAGTGTGCCGAAATCACAATTGTATGATATTTATGCGCAGGTAGCAAAAGATGAATTTGCGCTTGTGGAGGCAAAAAACAATTTGGATTTGGCGTTGATAGATCTGGCCCAAGCCTTGGAATTGGAGAAAAATTTGGGATTTGATATTTATGCCCCCGAATTTGAAGGAGATATCATCAATCAGTTTATCGGAAGCATCGCTCCGCCTGATCAGATTTATGAAGGCGCCGTGATTGTCAAACCGGGTATTAAAGGACAAGAATATAAGGTAGAAAGCGCCGAAAAATCGCTCAAAATTGTAGAAGCCGGTTATTTACCACAATTGGACTTGCTCCTGTCTGCAGGTACGAATTACTTGTACCTGTATAATCCGGAAACCCGTCTCAGTCCGCTTACACAAAGTCCGTTAGAGGAGAATGATTCGTTTTCGAATCAATTAAAAAATAATAACAACCGCATTATCGGCCTCAAACTCACAATTCCGATTTTTAATCGTTTCTCTGTAAAAAATAATGTGAAACGTGCAAAAATTGATATTCAAAATCAACAACTTATTTTAGAAAATGCTAAAAAGTCTTTGTATAAGGAGATCCAGATTGCCTATAAAAATTCAACCGCTTCCATCGAAAAATACCGTTCTTCGGAAAAATCGGTTCAAGCAGCATCCCTTGCATTCAATTATGCACAAAAACGATACGAATTGGGAAATTCTTCCGTTTTTGAATTTAATGAAGCGAAAACAAGATATATTCAAAGTCAATCCGAACTTGTTCAGTCAAAATATGAATACATCCTGCGGGTAAAAATTTTAGATTTTTATATGGGAGTTCCCATAAATTTGTAAATTAGAAGAAGAAATCCGATAATTTCTCCGTAATCCATTTCGGGCTTTGAACCGGAATGTTATGGTTGCCTTCCCCGATAAATAATTGGGAGTTTTTTATGTATTGATGCAGGAGATAGCCTGCATCAATACAAACGGATTGATTTCCGTATAATAATAGCGTTTCATTGGGGATATCACTTTCCTGAATTTCTTCGAAAAAGTTTCGGAAAAGGCATATATCATCTGCAAAAGTACTTTTACTAAGCAATAATTCAGTCAACGCGTTTAATTTATCTAATTTTCTATTACTTACCTTTATCTGAGTTGAATCGGAGTAAGTTTCGGCTTCTTGTAATATAAGATCACGACCATATTGTTGGGGTGTCATATGCTCTCCCATATTCGGATTTGGCGCTTCTATTATCGCTGCTTTGTTGATTATGCCCGGATAATGTATAAGTGTATACAAAGTGACTAATCCCCCATAACTATAACCGGTAGTATGCAGCTTCTTTAAATGCAACTTTTCGATAAGTTCGAGCATTTCTTCCGCCATGGAACGAAAGTCATATCCGCTTTTAGCAAATTCACTCATCCCGTGACTCTTAAAATCATAGAGTACGACGTGAAATTTTTCTGCTAACTTCGAAGCATTACTAAGATAAAAAACAGCCATATTCGAAAGCATTCCATGTAACATAAGAATGGTTTCGTCAGCTTCCGGATTCAATTCCAAATAATTAATATTTGTACCGTTAATTTTTATAAAAGACATATTTTGCGTTTTTGAGCATTATTTCAATTTATTTCTATGCAAAATTAATAAAAATATTTTGAAATAAGTCATTTCGTTAAAATATTTCGTCAAAACAAATCCTATTTTATAAAAAATAGCTACTTTTGATATGGTAAAACTAAAAATGAAAAATGAAGATGGAAACAACAACAAAAAGTAGAATTGTGTGGATTGATTATGCGAAACTGATGGCTATGTATCTGATTCGGCGGCCATGATAATCTTGACAAATGCGGGAACGGGAATATTTCTATCCGATTCAGTCTACACGGCTCATGATTAGTTTTCCGTGTATCACGCCTTTCAGGGAAATCAGTTCATCGGAAAATTTGGTCAATTTTTGGGCGATTCCGTCTACGGCGATGATTTCTATACACAGTTTATTGTCTCCGAAAAATCGTTGCACAGACAGTATCAGGTCGGCATTGGCTTGCTGTATGGCAAGTAAAAGATTTGCAATCTCACGTTTTTGTGGGTCGTACACTAAAACAACGGCGCCGGCTACGCGGTGGTTGCACAACCATTTCTTTTCCACGATATTTTTTTCGATAAGTGCACGGATTGCCTGTGAACGGTTTGCATACGAATTATCCTGTGCAAAACCGTCCAAAGCTTCGAGCAAATCCTGCTCCAATGAAACGCCAAAACGAATTACGGCCATCTTATTTTAGTTATTAATAATGCTAAAATGTTACTGACTGCTAACTATTCCAAAATTTCCAACTGGCAAAGGCTTGCAGGAGTAACATTTCCAGTCCGTTTTTAACGGTAGCGCCTTGTTCTTTCCCTTTTTTCATGAACAAGGTTTCGTCGGGATTATACAGCAAATCATACAAAAGATGATTCGCAGTCAGCAATTCGTAGGGGATGTTCGGACATTCGTCTACGTGAGGCCACATTCCTACGGGCGTACAATTGACGATTAGCGTGTTGACAGCTAAGATGTCCGCATCCAATTCTTCGTACGTTAGCGTTGTTGACGATTTTTTCTCACGGGAAACGTAAGTTGCAATAATTCCCAGTTGTTTCAATCCGTAGAAAACAGCTTTTGCCGAACCACCTGTTCCAAGGATGAGCGCCCTCTGGTGGCGAGCTTGCAGCAATGGTTCGATTGACTCTTTAAAGCCGATAATATCGGAATTGAAGCCGTATAATTTTATTTTATTCTTTTTACGTTCTACTTTGATTACATTAACTGCACCTATCAGTTGGACATTTTCACTCAGCCGGTCTAAATAGGGGATGACTTGTTCTTTGTAAGGAATTGTTACATTCAAGCCTTTGAGTTGAGTGTGAATTTTAAAAATAGGCATTAATTTCTTGATTGAATCAATTTCAAAATTAATATATTCGGCATCAATATTCTCAGCTGAAAATTTGTCATTAAAATAACTCATTGAAAAAGAGTGTTTTAATGGGTATCCTATTAATCCGTATTGTTCCATTTTTATTTTTTCAGAGAAGTTTCCACATTATTTCTGATTCGCTCGGAAACATCTCTGCTATCCGATTTTACAAATTTTTCACCTGTAATGTTTTCATACAGTTCTATATATCTATCAGAAACGCTCGCACAATAGGCTGAGGTCATTTCAGGTGCTTTTTGCCCTTCTTTTCCCTGAAAACCATTTTCCATCAACCATTTGCGGACAAATTCCTTAGACAGTTGCTTTTGCTCTTCTCCTTTATCAAAAAGCGCCTGATAGGTATCTTCGTAAAAATAGCGAGAAGAATCAGGCGTGTGAATTTCATCTATCAAATAGATTTTGCCGTCTTTTTTCCCAAATTCATATTTGGTATCGACAAGAATCAGTCCTTTTTGCTTGGCCATTTCGGTTCCGCGACGGAACAAGGCTTGTGTATATTTTTCCAACAATTCATAATCTTCCTTGCCAACCAAACCTTGTGCAATGATTTCTTCCTTCGAAATGTTTTCATCGTGGCCTTCGTCGGCTTTTGTGGTCGGAGTGATGATGGGAATCGGAAATTTTTCATTCTCTCTCATTCCATCGGGTAAAGCAATGCCGCAGAGATTGCGACAGCCGGCTTTATATTCCCGCCAAGCGCTTCCGGTGAGATAGCCGCGGATTACCATTTCCACCTTGAAAGGTTCGCAACGTAATCCTATCGTTACCATAGGGTCGGGGGTGGCTAATTTCCAGTTGTCGATAATATCCGAAGTTGCATCTAAGAATTTGGCTGCAATCTGGTTCAGGACTTGTCCTTTATAAGGAATTCCTTGTGGCAGGATTACATCAAAGGCTGAAATACGGTCTGTAGCTATCATCACTAACAGATTTTCACCGATGGAATAAACATCCCGCACTTTTCCATGATAAACATGCGTTTGACCGGGGAAATTAAAATTTGTAGTCACTAAAGTATTTTTCATTTTCTATCAGGTGTTAATTTATTCTCTTTTTCGTAAGCTTCTACAATCCGTTGCACCAATTTGTGACGGACAATGTCTTTTTTATCAAAGACAATTTGTGCAATTCCGGGAATTCGTTTCAACACTTTCAAGGCGTGAATCAATCCGGAAATTTGCGAAGGCGGCAGGTCAATCTGGGTAATGTCGCCGGTGATAATCATTTTCGCATTCATACCCATGCGCGTCAGGAACATTTTTATCTGCGGAATGCTTGTGTTCTGGGCTTCGTCCAAGATAACGACAGCATCGCTCAAGGTACGTCCGCGCATAAAAGCCAAAGGTGCAATTTGTATCACTTTGTTCTCCATGTATTCCTTCAGTTTGGCAGCCGGAATCATATCTTCCAAGGCATCATACAAGGGCTGGAGATAAGGGTCGATTTTATCTTTCATATCTCCCGGCAAAAAGCCTAATTTTTCCCCGGCTTCTACAGCCGGCCTGCTCAGAATTATCTTGCGAACCTCTTTGTTTTTCAACGCCCTGACAGCCAATGCTATTGCGGTATAAGTTTTACCCGAACCGGCTGGTCCGATAGCAAATAACATGTCATTCTCGTTGAAAGAGTCAACTAATTTTTGTTGATTTTCCGACCTTGCTTGAATCGGGCGACCATTGATTCCGTAAATAATCAGGTTATCCTGTTTTAACAGCGCATTGGAATAATCATTTTTTCCCTTGGTAATGTCTATAATCGCTTTCTCATTCAACAAGTTAAATGTCCGGCAATGATTTTCCATTTCCCTGACTTTTTCTTCAAATCCGGCCAATTCCGTTTCATCGCCAATCACTTTTATAACATTTCCCCGCGCAATTATACGCAGTTTAGGATATAATGATTTGATTAAAAGTATATTGGAATTATTCGTTCCAAAAAAAACGACAGGGTCCGTTCCGTCTAAAATAATGATTCTTTCTATCATCCGGATTGTTCTTTTCGAATGTTATTGCCACATAGACATGATGACGGCTGTAAATTACAGAATAAAATTTTCAAAATTCCGCATTTTTGGGTGTTCTTGGGAAAGGAATTACATCGCGGATGTTTCCCATTCCTGTGATAAACAGTACCAAACGTTCAAAACCCAGGCCAAATCCGGCATGAGGCGCCGTACCGAATTTGCGGGTATCAATATACCACCACAAACTGTCCAAAGACATATTTAGTTCATTGATACGATTTAGCAACTTGTCGTAATTGGCTTCCCGTTCCGAACCGCCGATTATTTCTCCGATTTTCGGAAACAGAACATCCATGCCCCGCACTGTTTTTCCGTCGTCGTTTTGTTTCATATAGAAAGACTTTATTTCTTTCGGGTAATCGGTCAGGATAACCGGGCATTTGAAGTGTTCTTCCACCAAATACCGCTCATGTTCCGATTGCAAATCGGCTCCCCAATAGACAGGAAAATCAAATTTTTTCCCGCTTTTTTCGAGGATTTCTACGCCTTCGGTGTAAGTTAGACGGACAAACCGATTGGCAAGTACAAAATTCAGGCGATTGATTAACTCGTTGTCATACATTTTGTTCAAGAACTCAATATCGTCCTTGCAATGTTCTGAAGCATACGAAATCACGTATTTCAGGAAATCTTCGGCCAAGTCCATATTGTCATTGATATCGTTGAAAGCCACTTCCGGTTCAATCATCCAAAATTCGGCCAAATGGCGGGGTGTATTTGAATTTTCCGCTCTGAAAGTAGGTCCGAAAGTATAAATTCCACCCAGCGCCATGGCGCCCAATTCACCTTCCAACTGACCTGAAACAGTCAGATTGGTATGACTCCCGAAAAAATCCTGCGAATAATCGATTTTTCCATCTTCCGTTCGAGGCGCCTTGTCCATATCAAGCATGGTCACTTGGAACATGGACCCGGCGCCTTCGGCATCGGATGCGGTAATAATCGGTGTATGAAAATAATAGAAACCTTGCTTGTTGAAGTAGTCGTGAATAGCAAATGCCAAATGGTGACGTATCCTGAAAATAGCGCCGAACGTATTGGTACGTGGGCGCAGATAGGCTATTTCCCTCAAAAATTCCAAGGAATGACCTTTCTTTTGCAGCGGATAAGTGGCAGGGTCGGCTTTGCCGTAAATCTCAATAGCTTGCGCCTGTATTTCAGCCGTCTGGCCTTGTCCTTGAGATTCAACCAACAAGCCGTTTACGGCGATGCAAGCGCCGGTAGTTATTCCTTTCAGAAATTCCTCGTCAAACTGCGCCGGGTCGATAACAACCTGGATACTGTGAATGGTGGAACCATCATTCACAGCGACGAATACTACTTGTTTATTGCCTCGTCGAGTACGCACCCATCCTTTCACACACACTATTTCCCCGAACTCGGTTTTATTCAGTAATTCAACAATTCTTGTTCTCTTAATTTCCATATAATATTATCAGTTCGTTAATCAAAAGCGCCCATGCGAAGCATAGCAACTTCTTTTTCATTCAAGTATCGCCATTGACCGCGTTTCAGATTTTTCTTGGTCAGACCGGCAAAATAAACCCTGTCCAATCGCATAACGTGGTAGCCTAATGCTTCGAACATGCGGCGTACTACTCGATTACGGCCTGAGTGGATTTCTATTCCCACTTGGTCTTTATCGATCTCCGTCACATAACTCACGGCATCTGCATGAATTTCTCCATCTTCCAAATCCACGCCTTCGGCCAGTTTTTGCATGTCGTCCACACTTACGTTTTTATCTAACCAGACATGATAGATTTTTTTCTTCAGGAATTTCGGATGGGTCAATTTGGAAGCCAAATCGCCATCGTTGGTCAGTAATAAAACGCCGGTTGTGTTTCTGTCGAGTCGACCGACAGGGAAAATTCTTTCCTGACAAGCGGTTTTTACCAAGTCCATTACGGTCAATCTTTCCTGAGGATCATCGGCGGTTGTTACGCAATTCTTTGGTTTGTTGAGGAGCACATAAATTTTTTGCTCCAATTTAACTGTTTCATTGTGGAATGCAACAAGGTCGCTACGTTTCACTTTCGTGCCCAATTCAGAAACGGTTTCTCCGTTCACTTTTACCAAACCGGCTTGAATAAACTCGTCGGCTTCCCGTCTTGAACAAACGCCTGCATTGGCTAAGTATTTATTCAAACGGATTGGTTCGTTCGGGTCAAAATTTTCTTCCCTGTACTTTAATTGCTTTCTAAGGCTGTACTTCGCATCCGGATTGTAAGGCATTCTGTTGCCACCCGGCCTGTTCCTGTTGGGCGCCGCATTGCGATTCGGGTAATTGTTGTAAGACCACGGCTGCTGTTGCTGCTGGTATCCTCCCGGACGGGGATTGTTGTAATTTCCGCCCTGTCTGCTGTAATTGGTGTTTCTTGTTGGGATCGGCACTTCTCCGACACGCGGTCTTCTTTTCTTTACGTTTGGATTTGCATCTCCCGAATCTTGCGATCTGTTATCGTAATTGCGGGGTTGATTATCATAGTTCCGCTGCTGGTTATCGTATGGTCTTTGATAGTTCTCATACGAACGTTGCTGCGGTTTAGGATAATAACTGCCGTTTTCACGCCGATCCTGATTGTTTCCCCAATTGTTGTTGTAGTTTCCGCCCTGACGGTCATAGTTTCCTGTTCCCTGACGGTCATAGCTGTTGTACCTCTGGCGATCATAATTTCCGCCTTGACGGTCATAATTGCCACCTTGTCTTTCAAAGTTACCACCCTGACGATTGTAATTCCCGGGTTTGTTTCCGTAACTTGTACGATTGTAAGATTGATAAGGTCTCCTTTCTCTGTTCTGACCATCTTCACTTTGCTGCCCGTTCTCGTAATAACGATTACGCGGCTTCCATTCTTCGTTTTCTGTAGTCATTGTTTTGACGAATTTAGTTTGTTGTTTTTAATTGTAAACCTCACGGTTCTTTTTACTCTCATTTATAATAAATTAAATCCCAGTATAGTTCAGAGGAGTGATGGCTTTCAGTTCATCTTTCACCTCTTCGCTAACATAGAGTGTGTTAATAAATTCTTTTATCAATTGTTCTGTAATTTGTTTATTTGTACGTGTTAATGCTTTCAGCGCTTCGTATGGCTCAGGATACGCTTCTCGCCTTAAAATCGTCTGTATGCCTTCTGCTACGACAGCCCATGCATTTTCCAAATCTCTGCTGATAGCTTGCTCGTTCAGTAGCAATTTACCTAAACCCTTTTGAATGCTCTGAAACGAAATCAAAGTGTGAGCCAATGGAACGCCTATATTTCGCAACACGGTCGAGTCCGTCAAGTCTCTCTGTAGTCGGGATACCGGCAGTTTTACCGCCAGATGCTCAAGCAATGCATTTGCAATGCCCAAATTCCCTTCTGCATTTTCAAAATCAATAGGATTCACCTTATGCGGCATAGCCGAAGACCCTATTTCTCCATCTTTAATCTTTTGTTTGAAATACTCCATTGATATATACAGCCAGAAATCTTTGACCATGTCCGTCAATACCGTATTTATTCTTTTTATTCCGTCGAATATTGCACTTAAATTATCATAATTTGATATTTGAGTGGTATATTCTTCTCTTTCGAGGCCTAAATTCCCAACAAAACGGTTTCCGAACGCTTTCCAGTCTATTGCAGGATAGGCCACATGGTGCGCATTAAAATTTCCGGTTGCGCCACCGAATTTTGCCGAAACGGGCGCCAGTTTCAAAAGCCGGATCTGTTGTGTTAAACGGCTCACAAATACCTGAATTTCTTTTCCCAAACGGGTAGGGGAAGCCGGCTGTCCATGCGTTTTTGCCAGCATTGGGATTGTAGCCCATTCTTTTGCGTAATGCTTTAAACTTTCAAGGATCTCTTCCAAAGCAGGAAAATATACTTTTTCCAAAGCATCTTTCAGTGATAAAGGCACGGATGTATTGTTGATATCCTGAGAGGTTAATCCGAAATGGATAAACTCTTTATATCCGGCTAAACCCACTTTGTCAAATGCTTCTTTAATGAAATATTCCACAGCTTTGACATCGTGATTGGTTTTCTTTTCTATTTCTTTTATCCGGTATGCATTTTCCAAAGAAAAATTTGCATAAATAGTCCGCAAACGGCAAAAAATCTCCGGATTATTTGCGCTTGTCAATTGGGGTAGGGGGATTTCACACAAAGAAATAAAATATTCTATTTCAACCAAAACCCTGTATTTGAACAAAGCATATTCCGAAAAAAAAGCCGATAAAACCGATGTATTATCGTAGTATCTACCATCAACGGGAGATATCGCTGTCAGTGTACCTGATTCCATAAATAAAGAGAAACTGCGGTGTATACATTAAAATCGACTGCAAAGATAATAAATTTTTAATAATAAAACGGCAATTCGGGTAGAAAATAAAGTATTTGTTCTAAAAAAAGGCTTGCAATGAAAAAATACAATGAAATATGCTATTTGGATTAAAATATTTAATAACTTTGTCGCCTTATTTTGAAAACAACTATATTTTTAGATAAAACTATTTTAAATTTATGAGCAAAGAAGGCCCAGTAAAAATTAAATTCTACAGTGGAGAAAATATTCCATTGGAGCTACACAAAGTGCGTATTGTACAGAAACTAAATTTAGTTCCCATTGAGCGGCGTTTGGAAGCGTTGTATGAAGGCGGATTCAATACTTTCCGTTTGAGTACCAAGGATGTGTTTTTGGACATGCTGACCGATAGCGGAACAAATGCAATGAGTGATATGCAGTTATCCGCCATGATGCATGCCGATGACGCTTATGCGGGTTCACAGAGTTTTTTCCGTTTACATACCGCAGTAAAGGATGTATTGAAGAAAGAATACCTGCTTCCCGTCCATCAAGGACGCGCTGCTGAAAATATTCTGGCAAAGGCGTATATAACGAAAAAAGGGGATTTAATCCCGATGAATTACCATTTCACTACCGCATTGGCGCATATTACACAATATGGAGGTCGGATTGTGGAATTATTGTATGACGAGGCGTATAACATTCAATCAAGTCATCCTTTCAAAGGAAATCTGAATGTAGAAAAATTAGAAGAAGTGATAAAAGAAACGGGCGTGGAAAATATCCCGTTTATCCGTATGGAAGCTTCTACCAATCTGATTGGCGGTCAACCTTTTTCTATCGCCAACATGCGTACAGTACGTGCAATTGCAGATAAATACGGCATTCGTATCGTATTGGATGCAAGTTTATTAGGAGAAAACGCTTATCTGGTTATTCAACGCGAGCCGGAATTCAAGGATGCCTCTATGGCCGATGTGATTGGAATTATGACCGGTTTGTCGGATATTGTTTATTTCTCAGCGCGTAAACTGAGTTCTTCCCGTGGCGGCGGTATTTGTACGAATGACCTGAAAATATACAGGGAATTGGAGAGTCTTGTTCCTCTTTTTGAAGGTTTCCTTACTTATGGCGGTATTTCTGTCCGTGAGATTGAAGCAATGGCTGTCGGGCTGTATGAAACCTTAGATGAAACGATGATTTCACAAAGTCCCGATTTTATTGCTTATTTAGTAAATACATTGATGGCAAATGGGGTTCCGATGGTGACGCCTCCGGGTGTTTTGGGTGCGCATGTCGATGCGATGCAGATTTGTTCCCATATTCCGCAAACGAAGTATCCGGCCGGTTCTCTGGCAGCGGCGTTTTTTCTGATTTCAGGCGTGCGAGGCATGGAGCGTGGCTCCATCTCCAATCAGCGCGACGAAGAAGGCAATGAAACTTATGCCGATATGGAATTATTGCGTTTGGCGGTTCCTCGCAGGGTATTCACCCTTTCGCAAATCAAATATGTGGCGGACCGTATGACTTGGCTGAACGAAAACCGGCATTTAATCGGCGGTTTGCGCTTCGTCTACGAACCACCTGTGTTGCGGTTCTTTATGGGAGGTTTGGAGCCTGTATCCGATTGGCCGCAACAGCTTATCGCCAAGTTTAAGGAAGATTTCGGAGATAGCTTGTAAATCGCTTTTCACACAGATTAGCATAAAAAGAGAGAGGATTTTCCTTACGGGAAATCCTCTCTCTCTTTTTATAGTATGTACTGTGATTTATTCCGATACTACTTCGAACGGAAGTTCTACGGCAACTTCTTTGTGGAGTTTGACCAAAGCCTTGTAAGAACCCACTTCTTTAACCGGCTCTTTGAGGATTATGGCTTTTCTGTCCACTTCGAAACCTTTTTTAGCCAGTTCGTCCGCAATCTGAATATTGGTAACCGAACCGAAAATAGTTCCGGTAGAACTTGTTTTTGCTCCGATAGTCAGAGAAACGCCCTCCAATTGGGTGGCAAGGACTTGCGCGTTCGCTTTGATTTTCTCCAATTTATGGGCGCGTTGACGCAAATTTTCGGCCAATACTTTCTTAGCCGATTCGGAAGCAATAACTGCTTTCTTTTGCGGAATCAGATAATTTCTTCCGTAACCGCTTTTAACGGTAACAATATCATCCTTGTAACCAAGGTTGGTAACGTCTTCTAATAATATTACTTGCATGATTATTTCCTCCTTATTAATTATTTCATTAAATCGGTTACATACGGAAGCAAGGCCAAATGACGGGCACGCTTCACGGCTTGTGATATCCGGTGCTGGAACTTCAAAGAAGTGCCTGTAATGCGACGCGGAAGTATTTTCCCTTGTTCATTCAGGAATTTCTTCAAAAAATCCGGGTCTTTATAATCGATAAACTTAATGCCGTTTTTTTTGAAACGACAATATTTCTTCTTTTTAACGTCAACCGTAGGGGGAGTTAAATAACGAATTTCTGAGTTGTTTGTTGCCATGATTTAGTTCTCCTTTACTGATTCTTTAGTTTTGTTTCTTCTTTTAGCTGCATAAGCTGCAAAATCCTTATCCTGACGGAAAGTCAGAAAACGAAGCACTCTTTCATCGCGGCGGAACTGAGTTTCCAACTTTGCAATAGTTGTCGGTTCTGCCGTGAATTCAATCAGCGTGTAGAATCCGGTTGTCTTCTTTTGAATGGAGTAGGCTAATTTGCGCAATCCCCAATTCTCTTCATTCACAATCTCAGCCCCTTCAGCTGTAAGAATGCCCTTGAATTTTTCGACCGCTTCCTTCATCTGTGCATCAGACAAAACGGGAGTCAAAATGAAAACGGTTTCGTAATTGTTCATTGATCTTTTAATTATTAAAATTAGTACATTTGTAAATTGAGGCACAAAGGTAATGCTTTTATTTTAAATGGCAATGCTTTAGTAGATAAATTTTTTATAATCCTTCAATCCGCAAGCTAAAGATTGGATAAATTG
>JAITNQ010000123.1 GCA_031290435.1 Candidatus Symbiothrix sp.
GCTACAACTCCTTGTCGGAAAGTGAATCGCTCGACGTATCGCGCTTGAGTAAAGGTGTCTACTTGTTGAGAGTAACGGCAGGCTATGAAATGACTGTGGTGAAGTTTAATAAGGAATAAATCCATATACTGAGGGTTTCACTTCAAGTGAAGCCCTCATACCCACCTCCCCAAAGCGTGTAAACCAACAGTTAAAAGCTGGTTTATACGCTTTTTTTATAAAGCTTGATGAATTTGAATTATAGTATATTTCCCACTCGTCGCTTTGAAAAAGAGATTAAGCGGCTCAACAGAAAATACCCTTCTCGTACTAAAAGCAAGCGTCCACGCTTGCCACAAAACGAAGTTTTGTAATAAATAGTCCGGTGTAGGGGCAACCCTCGCGGTTGCCCTTTTATCATGTTTCAATAAACCAAAGGTGTTCAGCGGATGTCTCCATGCGTTCGCTTCGCTCTCTTAGTCGACATGACGGGTCAACGAAGTGAGACATCTGCTTTTAAATCTGTTAAAGTAGAATTAAAGGGAATATAAATACCCAATGTTACTTAATCCTGTAAACCGCGCTCGAAAAAAACTTTTATTTCCCATTGATAATCCTTACCTTTACGCCCTCATTTTATAGGATTGTTTATGCTTTTAACACTCATCGAAAAATACCGGTCGCTTGAAGACGATGCGAAAAATATTATGCAGACGCTCACATTGTGTCAAGGACCCTTGGATATCAAAGATATTATAGCAATCGTCTCCGAATCTTATTCGATTGCTCCCAAACGGATACAGGCAGTTTTGAGAGATGCGGAAGACTTGGGCCTGGTGAAGCGGACAAATAGCTATTCTCATTACTATGTTATTGATATCCATATGCGTGTATGGATTTATCCCTTGATTGTTAACAAAAAAACAATTGAAAAGAAAGCTTCTACCTCTACGTACTCTTCACATGAAAAATGTGAGTACATGCTTCGTTATCTGTCGGCATTGGTTCACAAGCGTGACATGCTGCTTGATTGCGAGAAAAATTTCCTGCTTTATGAACCGTTGAATATAGAGAAATTGACTTGCCTGTTTTACCAACCGGCATACGAGCGCTTTTATCCGGATATTTCCGGGAATTTGATTGCTAAATTGTATGCGTGTTTTGCCAAACCGATTCTCAAAAATTTGGGCGAACTTGACAAGCTCCGGCAATTGGATGAGCAACTCAAGAAAAACAAATCAATTGAACTGCAATGTATACAGGCGGAAATTGCATTCAAAAGCGGCGCATTTAAATATGCTTTAGAGCTGACGCATCAATACGATGTTTCCGTCTCTTATTTTGCAGAGGCGACTATGTCTTTTTTTGATGATAAACGAACAGCGGCGCTTGCATCTTTTGACAAAGGAATGAAAAAACAGCGGAAAGAGTACAAACTGACTTATTTGCCTTTAATTCCTGAAATTACATTATTATATACTACGGTATGGCTCATGGAAGCGCAGGAAGTGTATACCCCTGTTTTCAAAAAAGTAGCTGGAAACGATTCAAAATACTATGATGAAATCACGCAGATGCTGGTTTTGGTTTGTGATTATTTCGTCCGGGATATAGACTATTCCAAGCGTATTTTGTCTTATCTGCAAGAGTTTGAAGAAATATCGGATAGCCTGGGCTTATGGAAAATCGTTGCTTTAGGCCTTGTTGGAGAAGCCTTGGAGCAGGATTCTTGTCCTAAAGCAGAGCGTTTGATACTGAAAGCCTATCAAAACGGCTACTTCACCCTTGCTTACGAAGCGTCTTATGCATTTCTGAAATGGGCGGATTCTCTTGCAATTAACAAAATACAGAACGCTTTATCAGCAAGGTTGAAATACCAACCGATACTTTCACGGATAAAACAGGTTGAGCTGTGGGAAAAGCAATTGAATACTTATATGTCGCTCGAAGCGGTACAGTCACTTATTCGCAAGGAGGAAGGCAACGGAAAATCCCGTATCGCTTATCGCTTTTTTCCCGAACGCAACAATGCATATCCCATTCTACAAACTTGTAATACAGGCGGCGTATGGACAAACGGACGGAATATTTCCATGAACAATTTCATACTGGGGAAAGTGGATTGTATGAATGAACAAGACAAGCGTATCGCCATTGCCGAGAAAAGTTTTTTTGGCTACTCATTGGGAAGAAATGCTATCGGCGAAATGACAGGACATCCGCATGTCTATCTTCAGGATAGCAATATCCCGGTAGAATTAATAGCCGCACAACCCATTATCAATATCGTAAAACTAAAAGACGGCAAATACAAATTGGAAAGCGATGTGAGTGATATGCGCAATAATGTGTTGATTGTGAAGGAAACCAATACGCGCTATAAAGTATATCACCTTACGGAATCGCAACGGGAAATTATCGGCGCTATTCAAAAAGGGATAAAAATACCCGAACAGGGAATGGAACGCTTGCACTTGGTATTGAAACATTTCAGCAGGTACATCGGCATACAGTCCGATTTATCAATGGATGAAGACGACCAAGCGAGGGAGCTACAGCCCGATTCTCGTATCCGGGTGCAGATACTCCCTCTGGGAGACGGACTGAAAGCTGAATTATTTGTCAAACCTTTTGGCGACCATCCGCCTTATTGCAAACCGGGAAGAGGCGGGAAATCGCTCCTCGCTCATGAAAATGGAGAACGCCTGCGGGTAAGCCGTGACATGGAAGCGGAAAACAAAAATAATGAAATATTACTGAACGAGATACAGTCTATCGAAAGCCTCAACACTACGAACGATTTAATCTCGTTCGATAATCCGTTCGACTCGCTTGATTTGTTGGACATATTAGGGCGTTATCAGGAGATAGCTGTGGTAGAATGGCCGGAAGGAGAACGTTTTAAGATACGTTCGGCCGTTAATTTCAACAACCTTAATCTGCGGGTGAAAGGCGGTATCGATTGGTTTGAGTTAGAAGGGGAATTGCAGATAGACGAACAAACGGTTCTTTCTATCTCTGCTTTGCTCGATTTACTCAAACAGAGTCATGGCCGTTTCGTCGCATTGAATAATGGTGAGTTTCTGGCTTTGAATGAACAGTTGAAACGGCGTCTGTCCGAATTGGACGCTTTTTCGATGCATACCAAAAATGCGGTAAAAATCAATCGTTTTGCCTCTGCCTCCTTGGTCAATGTCTTGAACGATTTTGAAAACCTGAAAGTAGACAAAGCCTGGCGCGATTTCCGGAAGCGTTTGACCGCTGTTCAACAGTTGGACATACCTGTTCCGGCGATGTTGCAAACCGAACTGCGTCCGTATCAACTGGCAGGCTATCAATGGATGATCCGGCTGGCCGGATGGGGAGCCGGCGCTTGCTTAGCCGATGATATGGGTCTGGGAAAGACCGTGCAAGCCATTGCTGTCCTTCTGCAACGCGCTTCAATCGGCCCGGCCTTGGTCGTATCGCCCGTGTCGGTACAACCCAACTGGGTCAGTGAAGTCGGGAAATTCGCACCCTCATTGACGATTAAAACATTGAATGAAAACAATCGTTCCGAAACCATGGCCTCGCTTGAAGCAGGTGATTTACTGATTACCTCCTATGGACTGTTGCTGTCTGAAGAAGCATCTCTCACCGTCGTTAAATGGGCTACGGTCGTATTGGACGAAGCGCATGTCATCAAAAACTATACGACCAAAACCTCCAAAGCTGCGATGTTGTTACAGGCGGAGTTTCGAATTATTCTTACCGGTACGCCTTTGCAAAACCATCTGGGTGAAATATGGAATCTTTTCCAGTTTATCAATCCGGGCTTGCTGGGTTCGTTAACCTATTTTGTCGAAACCTACATCAAACAGGGTGAACATTCGCGTAACCACCTTAAAAAATTGATTACGCCCTTTATCCTGCGGCGGACAAAAACGGCGGTATTGGATGAACTGCCGCCCAAAACGGAGATTATCAAAAAAATCGAACTCAGCAACGAAGAACGGGCTTTCTATGAAGTTTTGCGGCGCAATGCCATCGAAACACTCGCGAATGATGACAGTCCGCAAGGCGCCAAACACCTGAAAACCTTGGCCGAAATTACTCGTTTGCGTCAAGCCTGTTGCAATCCGGCATTGGTGGAACCTGCTGTCGGCATCGAATCCACCAAACTATCCGCTTTCCTTGAGATAGCGACCGAACTGAAAGAGAACGGTCACCGTGCATTGGTCTTCAGCCAGTTTGTTTCACATTTGAACATTGTTCGTTATGCATTGGACAAAGCCGGATTCACCTACCGGTATTTAGACGGCTCAACGCCTGTCGCCCAACGGGAAAAAGAGGTGCGCAACTTCCAAAACGGACAAGGAGACCTCTTCCTGATCAGCCTCAAAGCAGGTGGATTAGGCCTCAATCTTACGGCTGCCGACTTTGTTATTCACTTAGACCCGTGGTGGAATCCGGCAATTGAAGATCAGGCTTCCGACCGGGCGCACAGGATAGGGCAAACCCGGCCGGTGACGGTATACCGATTGGTGACGGACAATACAATCGAAGAGAAAATCATCCAGTTGCACAATACGAAACGTGATTTAGCCGACAGCCTGCTTGAAGGCAGCGACCAATCGGCAAAATTGTCTATGGCTGAACTGATGTCGCTGATTAAAGGATAATTTTTTCATCCGCTTTGCTTGTCATTGCGGGCCTGACCCGCAATCCCCTTTTCATCCGCTTGATTGTCATTGTTGGCCTGACCCGCAATCCCCTTTTCATCCGCTTTAACGCAACTTTACAACCGAATCAGGTGCGTAGCGCCGACATTTTTGTAGCCGGGTGCGTAAGCGCCCGGTAATAACGTGCACAACCCTCACCCGGAGCAGCGTAGCTGCGACACTGTTTATATTGCTGTAATTGAAAGTCAGAAAAAATCAAACAGATATTGAGGATCATACGCTATTTTCGCTTTCTCCAACATATCCAAATACTCTTCCCTGAATGTATGTTTTTTATGATGTTCTTTTTGATTTTGAATATAATTGTAAACTCTTTTTATTTGCGAACGGGAATTGCTAAAAACGCCAAAACCGTCTTGCCATGCAAAAAAATGATTTGTTTCCAAGTTTTTATGATAAAAAAGAGAGGAATTTGATTTTATCTTTCCTACTAATTCTGAGACTGAAATCGACGGATGTAATCCCACTAACGCATGAGTATGATCAGGATTACAATAAATAGCGATCGGTTTACTTTTACAATTAGAAATGATACCATTCATGTATTTTTCCATCCTAATTCTGTTTTCTTCCCGAATAAGAGATAAATGATTTCGTTTTACTGCAAAAACAAGATGTACATACAGTTGAGAATAAGTATTTGCCATATAGTTAAAATTTTGAGTTATTAATCAGGCAACAAAAATAACAGAATATTTCCATATTACAAAATGTCGCAGCTACGCTGCTCTGGGTGGGGTTATGCACACCATTACCGGGCGCTTACGCACCCGGCTACAAAAATAGCGGCGCTACGCGCCTGACAAACTTCCACCAA
>JAITNQ010000150.1 GCA_031290435.1 Candidatus Symbiothrix sp.
TTTCACATCCATATCAATGGGTTACGAATTGCGACGGTACGTTCCACTTCCTGTACTGTCGGATAAAGTTCTTGTTTTTTCCACAGATTGAAATAAGTTTTATTGTTGTAATGTTCTGCGGCGAAAACAAGAAAAGGTTGTGCAACCGGCCAATCATCCCAATGCATTGTATCGTGCGGATAAGGCCAAAGAGATTTGTCTTGAATATAAGGAAAAATGAAATCAATACCTTTTTTCAGGTTTATGCCTTTATCTGTTGTATATTCCCACAGATTATCGTCCGGGCAAGAAAGTATCCGGCAAATGATAACAAGCGCATCTATGTTAAACAAGGAATAGCTATACGGTTTTGTCCGGGAAATTTCTTCCGGGAAACTCCCGTCTTCGCTCATTTGTCTCGGGAGCAGCATTTCTTTGTAACGAGTCCGGCACATTTCAATTACTTGCGCATTACCGGTAAGTTTGGCAAAAGAGGAAACTTGCGCATGCCACCAAGTCGTATGATTGTTGGTTGTATTCATTTCATCTATTCCGTAGGGATGGGTCAACAGCCAGTCAAGATAAGCGGCAAACCAATTTTTTGCGTTTTGTATATCCGCTTTATCCACACAATCTGCATCTTGCATACGCAAAATACCTTGGGCTACTTCCATCAAATGGATGGTGTCGATAATGCCGAATCCTCTTCCGGTCATAATACCTTTTATTGCCTGTCCGAAAAGCAGGTTAGGATTCATCTTTGTAGCCGGGTCGACAAACCATGCATGGATATGCTTGAAGGCATGTATTACATACGATTCATCGTTTGTTACCAAATAAGCTGAAGCCAAATAACCGACTACTTTACTGAATCGTATCATCGCCAAGCGGTGAGCGACAAAGTTTTCCGGATTTGTCTCACCGTCTCGCCGGATATAAGGATTCTCCGGATTTTGGGGATCCGGCCACCAATAGTCACCTTCGGAATAAAAATCATGGATGCTTCCTGCACTCCGTTCGCAAACAGTAGCCGTAATGGTTTCCGGCATTTGCTGCATAGCCCATTCGGCATGTTGCAGAATCAAATCGTTTAAGACAATCCGGGTTTCTTTTTCCCAGTTCGTCTTGTGTTCACATCCTGTGAAAATGAACAACAGAATTAAAGAAAGATATGTTTTCATTTAAATATTACTGAGGTTTCCAATTTATGTTTTCGTAACAATGCTTCCAAAAAATAGTAGTCTGCATAAACAAGCGGGACATCCACTTCCAAGTCGGACGGTTTGGTGCCGGTGCTGTGAAGCAGTAAAAATCCTCTGTTTGTATTCACTGCCGCCCTATCGTTTTTCATCAGATTAATAAGTATCTTATCCGCCCATTTTTTGTATTGGGATTCATTTTCGGAATCATATAGACTCAATTCGTACAAAGCCGACGCCGTACACGTTGCGGCCGACACATCTTTCGGTGCATTGGGTATTTCCGGTGCATTGTAATCCCAATAAGGAATCAAATCGGGCGGAAGGTTAGGATTCGTAAAAATGTAGTTCGCTACGTTTTTAGCCTGATTCAAGAAATCAATATTTTTTGTTTCCCTGTAACACATTGTATATCCATATATAGCCCATGCCTGACCTCGCGCCCATGCCGATTCGTCGGAATAACCCTGGTGGGTATTTTTCTTCAAAACGTTTCCGGTAATTGTATCGTAATCTACCACGTGATAAGAACTGTAATCCGGTCTGAAATGATTTTTCATAGTAGTACAGGCATGATTAACCGCAATGTTGTAAAAAACCGAATCCCGGCTTTCACCGAAAGCCCAAAATAAGAGTTCCAGATTCATCATATTATCAATAATGACCGGATATTGCCATTTGTCTTTACTGTGATCCCATGAGCGAATTGCTTTGACTGTAGGATTATATCTTGAAATCAATGTATAAGCCGCTTCCATCAGGATATTTTTGTAATTTTCATCATGGGTTAACCGGTAACCGTTTCCAAAACTACAATACATTTTAAATCCCATATCATGTGTTTTCCCGTTCAATTTTTCCTTTTCCAAAGGATGGGTATGTTTACGGGCTAAGCGTTCCCATTCCGGATTTTTGGTATATTCAAACAGATACCAAAGTTCTCCCGGAAAAAATCCGCTTGTCCAGTCTTTGGCAGCAACTAAATGCAGTGCGCCGTCGGAATTGGTAGAGCGAGGATTTATCAAAGAACTGTCTGTAAATGCTTTATCAATTTCCTTCGTAGCGACGGTTAATTGCCGGGCGGCAAAATCAAATCCAATTTTTGTTATGTTTGCCGGTTTTTCTGTTATACAGGAAAAAACGAACAGCAACAGTGTCGAACAAATAAGCATTTTTCTTTTCATATGTAAAGACCTCTCCCCCAGCCCCTCCTCACGTGGGGAGGGGAGAGTGGGATTTTCATACTCGAAATCAAAATCTTCGTCCTGAAAAAAAGGCGTAGTAAAATCATCCAATTCGCGACGATCTTTTTTGGTCGGCCGTCCGGTTCCGCGGGCACGGTCGACAAATCCGCTGATTTTTTGTAGTTCCAATAATTCATATTGTTCCGGAGGCGTGACGTTCTCCAAGTAATCGGGTACTAATTTAGCGCCTATCCGGTTGGCAGTTATGGCTAAAACTTTGAAAGAATAAATTATAGGAGGTTTCCGTATAGAAATGACATCTCCCGGTTTAATCATCCGGGAAGGTTTGACAAGTGCATTATTTACCATGACTCTGTTTTTCTTGCATGCTTCCACCGCAATGGTCCGGGATTTGAAAATCCGGGTCGCCCACATCCATTTATCTATTCTTGCTTCCATTCATTGAAATTATTGAAATTATTTGTCTATCGATATCAAAATTTGAAAAAGTTTTTTGCGTTATAGTAACTGATTCCTTCCACCATTTTTCCGAGGAAATCCAATTCTTCAGCCGGTAACAGTCCGTTTTCCACATCATTCCCGATCAAGTTGCACAAGGTTCTGCGAAAATATTCATGGCGCGGATAGGATAAGAAGCTACGGGAATCGGTCAGCATACCCACAAACCGGCTCAATAAACCTAAGACAGACAAGGCATTCATTTGTTTTTCCATCCCGTCTTTTTGGTCCAAAAACCACCAACCGGAACCAAATTGTATTTTTCCGGCGACTTTTCCATCCTGAAAATTACCAATCATGGTCGCAATCATTTCATTATCGGTAGGATTTATATTGTAAATAATGGTTTTCGTCAATTTATCCTGTTTGTCGAGTTTGTCAAAAAACTTCGCCATGGCTTTTGCCGGAAGGAAAGTTCCGATGGAATCGAAACCGGTATCTGCACCTAATTTATTGAACATACGGGTATTGTTGTTTCGAATTACACCATAGTGAAACTGCTGTGTCCATGCTTTTTCCCAATCCATTTCGGCGAAAATCACCAACATAGCCGATTTGAATTTGAGAATTTCCGTTTCCGTCAATTCTTTTCCCCCGTAAACTTTGTTGAATATCGCTTTGATTTCAACATCAGTATAATCTTCGGCATAAAACGATTCGATGCCATGATCAGAAAGTTTACACCCTTGCGCTGCAAAAAAATCCTGTCGATTGCGAAGCGCTTGAATCATATCGTCAAACGAGGAGATGCCAATGCCCGAAACTTTGGATAATTCTTCTACATAAGCACGAAAATTAGCCGGATTTTCCACAGCCATAGCCTTATCCGGACGCCAAGTAGGCAACATTTTTATTTCAAAACCATCTTTTTTCGTTTGAATATGATATTCGAGCGAATCAATCGGATCGTCCGTAGTACAAACGACTTCCACTTTGTATTTCCGCATCAGGTTACGTGCGGAATAGGCAGGCGTCTGTAATTTTGCCGTACATTCCTCGTAAATTTCACGAGCTGTTGCAGGCGAAAGTAATTTTTCGATACCGAAACCGGTTCTCAATTCCAAATGCGTCCAATGATAGAGCGGATTACGCATTGTGTAAGGAACTGTCTCCGCCCATTTTTCAAATTTTTCCCAATCGGAAGTGTCTTTTCCGGTACAATATTTTTCGTCAATTCCATTGGTACGCATAGCTCGCCATTTATAATGATCACCACCCAACCAGATTTCCGTCAGGGATTTGAATTGATAATCATTGGCAACCAAAGCCGGAATCAAATGACAATGATAGTCAATAATAGGCTGTTTTGCCGCATGTGCGTAATACAACTTTTGTGCAGTTTCAGTTTGCAACAAAAAGTCTTTGTCCATAAATTTCTTCATCATAATTTTATTTTAATAAATAACAATATCTTTTCCGTGTACGTACACGGTTATAAAATTAATAAACTAAAAAACATTGTGCACGTGCACAAAATTAAGAAAAAATTTTGTATAGATAAAATTTAAATTATATTTGTATGTATTTTTGTATATGCAATTAAATTTTTTGATTCGGTCAATTCATTCATGAGAAAAATTATTCATATTGATATGGATGCTTTCTATGCTTCCGTGGAGCAACGGGACAATGAAGCCTTACGCGGAAAACCCGTCGCAGTCGGTTATTCCGAAGCGAGAGGCGTAGTTGCCACAGCCAGTTATGAAGCCCGGAAATTTGGGATTCACTCGGCTATGCCTTCCCTTACGGCTAAGAAAAAGTGTCCGCAATTAATTTTCGTTCCGCCCCGATTCGAAGTGTATCATGAAGTTTCGTCACAAATACGGGAAATATTTTTGGAATATACGGATTTGGTGGAGCCTTTATCTTTGGATGAAGCGTTTTTAGATGTAAGCCACAATCACAAGCAGATGCCGTCGGCCGGACTGATTGCCAAAGAAATCCGGCAAAAAATTTATGAAAAAACCGGATTAACGGCTTCCGCCGGCGTTTCGTATAACAAATTTTTAGCAAAAATTGCATCCGAATATAAAAAACCGAACGGACTGTTTGTTATTCCGCCTGAAAACGCGGAAAAATTCGTAGAAGGCCTGAAAATAGAGCAGTTTTACGGAGTTGGAAAAGTCACGGCTCAAAAAATGCACGAAAACCGTATCTATACCGGATACGACCTGAAACAGCGTTCGGAAGTGGAATTGGTCGGATTGTTCGGAAAAGCCGGACATGGTTTATACTGGAATGCCCGCGGAATAGACGACAGAATAGTAGAACCCAACAGAATTACCAAATCAATCAGTTCGGAAACTACGTTCTTAAAAGACAAAGACAACAGAATTCTTTTAACCTTGGAATTATACCACTTGGCTAAAGAAGTCGCCGAACGCATGAATGAAGAAAAATTCTTTGGTAAAACCCTTACAATCAAAGTTAAATACGCTGATTTCAAAACCATTACCAAAAGCAAAACTTTACCGAAAACAATGACGGACTTCAAGCAAATATGGCCGGTAGCACGAGAAATGATGAAATATGTCGATTTATCCGCGCAAGCGGTCAGATTATTGGGCTTCGGCATCAGTAACGCCCCCGGCGAAAGCGAAAAAAAAGATACGCAATTGGACTTGGGTCTATGGCATTAGTATCTTTATGACCGAGCGTAGTGTAATCTACCAAACAAAAAACGTATTAGGCTGCTGCTTATTATGTTCCTCGTCTCCCTGCTCTATCGCAATTAATATATTATTTTTAAAGACAAACATATGATTGGTTACTGTTGTATTCCCAGACCATCCGCCATCATCCCAAGTTTTTTCCTTATAATAAAGGATTTCTTGTAAATTTTCTTCTTTATCGTACTTCGCCGATGTTTTATATGGTTTCCCACATTGTTTAATAACTTGTTCCTTGGTCATTCCCAAAGATGCACGGCTCGAAAGCACCGTGGTTGTTTTACATGAGGCTACTAATAATAAGCCCAGTAAAGCAATGCAAAATAACTTTTTCATACTTTTTATACTATTTATTCTATTCATAATTTTTCTAATTCTCAATTCCGAATAAAAACCTTTTAGTCGACATCCTTCCCGTAAACTACGTGCTGCCATTTCCTTTAACCGAACAAACAGATATCTCACAAAATAGTTGATAGGATGTTCTACCGATTGTTTGTAGCATCTGTCAGCTATAAAAATGAGTTTTGGTATCATATACGATAACCATTATTTTTTCATTTGAATAAATTCTGATTCCTTAAACAATACTTCGCCTGTTTCTTTATCAATATGATAAATAGTCCTGTGATAACCATTCCATGGGGCATGACCAATCGTAATTATCCAAAATGGCTTTTCTCCTCTTTCGTCAAAATTAAGACTAAATCTACAGGATCGTATATGACTAAATTTACCATCTATCATTAAAGCATATTCTCGACCTTCCCCTGTTTCCAAATTGATATGGCCTTCTTTTTCAATAAATTTCAGTAATTGGTCTAATTTAATTCTGCCGAATTTTTTATCCTCATCAACCTCTTTCGTCA
>JAITNQ010000232.1 GCA_031290435.1 Candidatus Symbiothrix sp.
ACAAAAGCCATCCTCATAGAACAACTAAAAACGACCGTTATTGATTTCGTACATTATTCGGATGAGCAAACAAAGACCAATTTCTCCGACTTCCTGGGTGAAAAACTAAAGCAAAACTATACCTATCTCTCACGCCTCTTCTCCGAAGCGGAAGGTTGTACCATCGAACACTTTATTATCCTGCACAAAATAGAACGGGTAAAAGAACTGATCATATACGATGAGCTAAATCTCTCTGAAATAGCTTTCAAGTTACACTATAGCAGTGTTGCGCATCTATCCAATCAATTCAAAAAAATAACGGGACTTACGCCATCGTTTTTCAAAGCATTGAAACACAAGCGCAGGATCAATTTGGAAAACTTGTGATTGCCGTTCATAATGGATTGTCTGTTTGGGGTGCATTTCAATTGGGTACAATAATGGATATTCGTAAAAAATAATTAACTTTGTAAGATGAAGTGGGAAAACTGAGCGAAAAATGTTGTCGGAAATAAGAATTCAAGGTTTGGTGCAAGGTGTCGGGTTCAGACCGTTTATATACCTTTTGGCTAAGGAGATGGATATTAAAGGTGAGGTTTTCAACCGGAATAACGGTGTTGTTATCAGGGCGGAACTTTCTGCCGGACAATCGGATGAATTTATCAGCCGTATCCGGACGCAGCATCCTCCGGTTGCTTCCGTCCACCGGATTGAGTTGGTGGAATTGCCGGAAAAAAGCGTAATTTTCAAGGATTTCACTATCCTTTCCAGCCTTTCCGAATCCGACGAAGTCACACAAGTAGCTCCCGATATAGCTGTTTGCGAACAGTGTTTAGACGACAGAAAAACCCAGGCGCACCGGGTCGGCTATCCCTTCATCAATTGTACGCATTGCGGGCCTCGGTTCTCCATTGTCCGCGATTTGCCTTACGACCGTTCCCAGACCACCATGTCGGGATTCGGAATGTGTCCCGATTGCCGGAAAGAATATGACGACCTTACCAACCGGCGTTTTCATGCGCAACCGGTAGCTTGTAATCATTGCGGACCGGCTTATTATGCCGATTTTGAAAACAAAATTTATACGGATTATGCACAATTGCTGGCATTGGCCTGCCGATTGCTCAATGATGGTAAAGTCATTGCCGTGAAAGGCGTCGGGGGGTACCATTTGGTTTGCGATGCACTTTGCGGGGACGCCGTCGAAAGTCTGCGAAAAATAAAAATCAGGGACACCAAACCTTTTGCTTTGATGTTTAAAGATATACAAGCTGTGTCTTCATCCGTTTTCCTGAATGAAACGGAAAAAGACTGCCTTCTTTCCTGGCGTCGTCCGATTGTATTGTTGAAAGAAAAAAACGGTTTTGCCGACAAACAGGACCCGGCTTTCCCTCCCCTCAAAGTCCTTCATCATTTCATCAATCCGGGGATGAAAACCATGGGGTGCATGTTGCCTTATATGCCCATCCATTACGATTGGTTCGCGCATTTACGTTCTCCGGTATTAGTCATGACCAGTGCGAACCTGA
Organism: Candidatus Symbiothrix sp.; assembly: GCA_031290435.1. Lineage (GTDB taxonomy): Bacteria > Bacteroidota > Bacteroidia > Bacteroidales > Azobacteroidaceae > Azobacteroides. Next base: position 1,512 of record JAITNQ010000232.1, read on the forward strand.
ACGACCGTCCCATTATCATTGACCCGGAAGAGGCGGAGACGCAATTGACCGGGAAAGTCGATTTGTTGCTTCATCATAACCGGCCTGTTCACAACCGGGTAGACGATTCCGTGTTACAGGTTTGCGGAGAGCAGGTTTGTTTAATCCGTCGTTCGAGAGGATATGTTCCAGAACCTTTTTTTGCGGATATCCCCACCGAGGGTATTCTGGCTTTCGGTGCGGAAAAAGTCAATACTTTTGCCTTGGGGAAAGACGATACCGTAATCCAGAGCCAATACATCGGCGACCTCAAAAATGATGAAACATTCCGGTTTTATACGGAATCAATGGAACGTTTCGAACGTTTGTTCCGATTCACGCCCAAGCAATTGGTCTGCGACCTGCATCCGGATTATCTTTCTTCGCTACATGCCGGAACGATTGCTTCGGAAAAGCGTTTGCCCTTGTTGAGGGTGCAGCACCATCACGCACACGCCGTCGCCGGTATGCTGGAGTTTGGTCTTCACAATCCCCTTATCGCCGTGGTTTGGGACGGCATCGGTTTGGGAGACGATGGAGCGGCCTGGGGCGGCGAGTTTTTCCTGTGCGACCGCAGGCGGTACACCCGTCTGTCGCACCCCGAATATGTTCCGATGCCGGGAGGAGATAAAGCGGCTTACGAGCCTTGGCGGATGGCTGTCGCCTGCCTGCATCACTACCGTTTGCCTGTTCCGGCGGGACTGGTACGACGGATTGGAAAGGAAAAAATCGACTTGATTACAGAAATGATGGATAAAAAAATCAATTCTCCGCTCACTTCAAGCATCGGCCGGTTGTTTGATGCCTTTGCTTCTTTGACGGGTGTTTGCGATATGGCAACCCGGCAGGCGGAAGCAGCCGTATTGCTCGAACAGCAGGCGGAAGACGACTGTAAGCTCCGGTATCCGGTTGAGGCCGGAGGAAATCCTTTCTCCCTGTATTCGCTGTTCAGTCATGCCTTGGAAGATTTGCAAAATAATGTTCCCGCCGGGATTATGGCTGCAAAATTTCACCATTTTCTGGCTGACCTGATTGTAGAAAAAGTCAGGGAAATATCGGAAGAAACGGGCATAAAACAGGTCATTGTATCGGGTGGATGCTTTCAAAATAAGCGATTGGCGGAAGAAATACGGAAATTATTTTCGTATACAAATATTTCTTTGTACCTTCCCGGCCGGATTCCGTGTAACGACAGCGGAATTGCCGTCGGGCAATTGGTCGTGGCGGCGTCGCAGTGACAATCGGAAATTATGCATGAATTATCAATAGCGCAGAGCATAGTGGATTTAGCCGTGCAACAGGCGAAGAGCCATGGCGCCGTGGAAGTGGAAGAGTTGGAGTTGGAAATCGGCGTTTTGTCGGGAATTGAAATTTCGGCGCTTGAGTTTGCGCTTGAAAGTTGTGTTACGGGAACATGGCTCGAAAAAACGAGAATTGTCCGGCACGATATTCCCGGAGAGGGTAGGTGCGGAGATTGCGGAAAATCATTTTCGGTAAAAGATATTTTTTCCGCCTGCCCCTCTTGTGGTTCATTTGCTGTAAGGATAACGAAAGGAAAAGAATTAAGAATAAAATCAATAGTCATTAAATAAGATCAATATTATGTGTGGAACTTGCGGATGCGGCGACGCCGCTCATCACCATCATCACGACCATGCTCATCATCAAGAGCATGAACACGAGCACAGTCATGAACACCGGCACGAAGACAGCCGGTTGATTGCCGTGGAATTAGATATTCTCCGTCGGAACAATCTGATGGCCGAACGCAACCGGGGTTATTTCGAGGCTAAAGATATTTTCTGCCTCAACCTGATGAGTTCGCCCGGTGCGGGAAAAACCACTTTGTTGGAAGAGACCATCCGGCGACTGAGAGACAAAAAAGCGATTTATGTAATCGAAGGCGACCAGCAAACTTCCAATGACGCCGAACGTATTGCAGCGCTGAATATCCCTGTTTTTCAGGTTAATACCGGTTCCGGTTGTCATTTGGAGGCATCCATGATTCATCATGCTTTGCAGCATCTGAATCTGGCGGAAAAATCTTTGCTGCTGATAGAAAATGTTGGAAATTTGGTTTGTCCTGCCCTGTTCGATTTGGGCGAAGCCCGGAAAGTAGTGATTGTAAGCACCACCGAAGGCGATGATAAACCGTTGAAATATCCGTATATGTTTAAGGAGGCCCATGTTTGTATCATCAACAAAACGGATTTGTCGCCTTACCTCAATACCGATATTGAAACTTTGCGCGGGAATTGCCTGAAAGTCAATCCGGAATTACAGCTATTCGAATTATCGGCCATTAAGGGCACAGGTATGGATGCGTGGTGCGATTGGTTGTTATCCGGCCCAGTTCTCCCGGTCTAAGTTCCGGTAACTGATAGCTTCTGCTATATGTCCGACCTGAACAGCTGCTGATTCTTCCAAATCGGCTATGGTACGCGCTACTCTTAATATCCGGTCGTAAGCGCGAGCCGATAGACTCAGACGCTCCATTGCATCTTTTAACCTGACAAGTCCTGCGGCATCCGGTTGTGCATGTAGGTGCATCAAGCGAGTATGCATCTGCGCATTGCAATAGATTCCTTCTTCTCCCTCAAATCGCTGTTCCTGAATTTGACGCGCTTTGATTACCCTGTTTCGGATATTTTCGCTTGATTCGGCCGGTCTTGTGCTGGAAATATCTTCGAACGGGACAGGTACTATTTCTATCTGTATATCTATGCGATCCATTAGGGGGCCTGAAATGCGATTCAGGTATTTCTGAACTTGCACCGATGCACATACGCAAGCTTTGTTCGGGTTATTAAAATTGCCGCAAGGACAGGGGTTCATAGACGCTACAAGCATAAATCCGGCCGGATATTCGACTGTGGATTTTGCTCTTGCAATGGTTATTTTCCGGTCTTCCAATGGTTGACGCAAGACTTCGAGTACGTTTTTCCCAAATTCGGCAATCTCGTCCAAGAACAGTACGCCATTGTGCGCCAGACTGATTTCGCCCGGTTGCGGGTAAGAACCGCCGCCTACCATCGCTACCATCGAAATAGAATGATGTGGACTCCTGAACGGACGAATGGCAATCAGGGAACCATTGTGGTTAATTTTGCCTGCTACCGAGTGAATTTTCGTCGTTTCCAAACTTTCATTTAAAGTCAGGGGCGGCAAAATAGAAGGGATTCGTTTGGCCAACATACTTTTCCCTGCGCCGGGACTGCCTACCAAGATGATATTGTGTCCTCCGGCACAAGCCACTTCAACAGCGCGTTTTACACTCTCTTGCCCTTTGACTTCCGAAAAATCCCATTCCATCTTGGCCTGATTGGCGTAAAATTCCACTCTTGGATCGACAAACGTGCGCGTCAATTCTTTTTCCGCGTTAAAAAATTGAATCACTTCGATGATATTTTCTACGCCGTAAACTTCTAATCCGCTCACGACCGCTGCTTCCCGTGCATTACACAAGGGTAGGATAATCCCCTTAAAACCACTTTCTTTGGCTTTAATCGCAATGGGTAAAATCCCTTTTACCGATTTTAGACTTCCATCCAGCGAGAGTTCTCCTATCATCATATAAGATTCGATCTTATCGGCTTTTATTTTTTCCGCTCCGGCCAAAATAGCTATTGCCAGCGGCAGGTCATAGGCAGAACCTTCTTTCCGGATATCAGCAGGCGCCATGTTGACTACAATCTGGCGCCGGGGAAATTTCAATCCATTCACGTCCAGCGCAGACGTTATCCGTTCATGTGATTCTTTGATACTGATGTCGGGAAGGCCGACTAAAAAAAATTTGATTCCTTTGCTACAATTAACTTCAATTGTAATAATGGTTGCATTCACGCCTTGTATGGCGGCAGCATAAACTTTTACTAACATAGTGATACGTTTTAGGTTGTTAAATGATAAGTTTCGGTGCTCTGAGTTAGATAATATATTTTTATTTAGTAGTGTTTTATTAATTCTGTTAGTCTGGACATAATACTATCGGCAGGTATTTTCGAACCAATAATTTTACCCTCCTTATCAATAAGATAATTGCAAGGAATGGTCGACACATTGTAGTGCGAAACCAATCCGGAATCCCAGCCGGAGCTATCTATCACCTGCACCCAGTTGATGCCTTTCTCCTTTGCCAGATGTGTCCATTCCTTAGCGTTTTCGTCTAAAGAAATAGTTAGTAATTCCACTTCTTTTTTAGGAAAAGTATCCTTGATAGCAGCTAAATAGGTATATTCCGGTTCGCAAAGCGAGCACCATGAAGCAGAAAAATTTACCACCAAGTACTTGTCTTTAAATACTTTCAGGTCGATTGTGTCTCTCTTTATATCAATGACTTTAAAATCAGGAGCCGGATTACCGGCAAGCGTTTGCCGGTACTTGGAAGAATATTGTTCCAATTTTTGGTACAATTTGTTTTTTTCGGCTTTACCTGTGATCAGCGATAAATAGGAATGAATATTCTCCGGATGCTCAATATCCATAATGTAGTCTTGAATCAAAACCAAACTGGCTATGGCTGAAGGATGTACTTCTACAAAATCTTCGGCCTTGGTTTTTAATATCTGATCAAGATTTTTTATTTGAGAAACAAATTGCATTTCATTGATTTCAGTGCTTAGATTGTCGTCATTCCCGGAATTTGCCAATATTTTATCCCGCAAATCGCCTCTTTCCTTGATAAGGCTTTTATTTTCATTTTTGAAATCCGATAAAAGGTCATTGGTCTCGCCATTCTTCACCATTATCAATTCGGGGTAATTGGCGTCTCCGGATAGAGAAACGTTTTCTCCGTTAGACACCCATACTGTTATCCAAGCGGTTTCTTTTTCCTTTTTATAAGAAATGACCAATGGAATCACCGTATCGGATTTGCCCCGATAAGTGAATTTACCGTCCTTAGCCTGAACAGTATCCATCCGAAGCGCCGAATCAATATCTGCTGTAAAATATAATTCTCCGTTTCCAATACCCTTAATATTTCCTTTCACTGTGTAAGCATTCTCATCGTTACAAGAAAGAAAAATCCCGATAAACAATATCAAAAATAATATATATTTTATTTCATTCATCTGTTGCCTATTTTTCGTTTAAACGACAAAATTATAAAAATATTATAAATTTTCATAGTTTTTTATTAATTTTTTTGAAATACACCCGATTGCAGATTGCAGGGAACTATTGTGTAATTATGAAAAAACAACTATCTTTGCAGTCGCCACGAAAAAAGGAAAGCTGCCAGAGTGGTCGATCGGGCCGCACTCGAAATGCGGTGTACGGGTAACTGTACCGGGGGTTCGAATCCCTCGCTTTCCGC
>JAITNQ010000277.1 GCA_031290435.1 Candidatus Symbiothrix sp.
TTTCTGCGCAATTCGAAATCTTTTCCCAAATATTTTTCACGGACAACAGGATTGGCAGCTAATTCTTCCGCAACGCCCTGATAGAGAACTTTTCCCTCAAAGAGCAGGTATGCGCGGTCGGTAATGCTTAGGGTCTCATGTACATTGTGGTCGGTTATCAGGATGCCGATGTTTTTGTGCTTCAATTTTCCCACAATTTGCTGAATATCTTGTACGGCAATCGGGTCAACACCAGCAAAAGGCTCGTCCAACATGATGAATTTCGGGTCGATAGCCAGACAACGGGCAATTTCGGCGCGACGACGTTCTCCTCCCGACAATTGGTCGCCGAGGCTTTTGCGAACTTTAAGCAGACCAAATTCGGTAAGCAAACTTTCCAATTTTTCTTTTTGGACGTTGGCGGCTTGTTCTGTCATCTCCAAAACCGCACGAATATTGTCTTCGACCGATAGTTTTCGAAACACCGACGGCTCTTGCGCCAAGTAACTGATACCGTTTCTTGCCCGCTTGTAAACCGGAAATTTGGTAATGTCGATATCGTCAAGGAAAATTTTTCCTTCATTAGGCGTTATCAAACCTACCGTCATATAAAAAGTCGTCGTTTTTCCGGCGCCGTTCGGACCGAGCAAACCGACTATTTCTCCCTGTTTTACATCGATTGAAACATGGTTGACTACCACCCGATTTTTGTATCGTTTTACCAAGTTTTCGGTACGAAGTATCATTTGTTCCATAAAGTATTTTCAATTAGAAAACAAAAGTAGTAAAAAAAATCATTACTTTTGCAGTTGAATCTAAAAGTGGTTCTTTTTATATGTTAAAGACATTGCATAAATTCGGTGAATACGTTCTTCTGATGATGAGGACATTGACTGTCCCTGAACGCTGGAGTGTATTTTTCCGGCAAGTAGTGAAAGAAATCTATAAATTAGGTGTCGATTCGCTATGGATTGTCATTTTAATATCGGTTTTTATCGGAACGGTGTTGACAATTCAAATTTCTTTGAATATATCCTCTCCGTTGATACCGGATTTTACGGTAGGTTATATTACCCGCGAAGTAATCCTGTTGGAGTTTTCTTCGTCCATCATGTGTTTAATTTTGGCAGGCAAAGTCGGGTCGAATATTGCTTCGGAATTAGGGACAATGCGGGTTACCGAACAAATAGACGCTTTGGAAATTATGGGGGTTAATTCGGCTAATTATCTTATACTTCCAAAAATAACCGCTTTTATCGCATTTATTCCCGTATTGGTTATTATCAGTATGTTTTTCGGAATATCCGGGGGTTTTATCAATGCGTATCTGACGAATACAATAACTGTTGCCAAATATGAATTTGGTATCCAATATTGGTTTTCGCCTTATTACGTTACCTATTCGATTGTCAAATCGATGGTATTTGCTTTTATAATTGCTTCAATTTCTTCATATTATGGTTATAATGTGAAAGGAGGCGCTTTGCAGGTCGGAAAAGCAAGTACAAATTCCGTTGTGTTGAGCAGTGTGCTTATTTTGGCATTCGACTTGTTGCTTACCCAATTAATGCTTACAAAATGATAGAAATAAACCATTTATACAAATCGTTCGAAAACAAAGATGTGTTGAAAGATATTTCAACGGTTTTCGACAAGGGCAAAACCAATCTGATTATCGGGCGAAGCGGTTCGGGAAAAACGGTTTTGATGAAAAGTCTGATAGGCCTGATACGTCCTACTTCCGGTGAAATTCTCTACGACAAACGAAACCTGATAGTGATGAATAAATCGGAATTGAAAAACCTTCGCCGCGAGATGGGCATGTTGTTCCAAGGTTCGGCGCTTTTCGATTCAATGACTGTCTTGGAAAATGTCACGTTTCCATTGACAATGTTTACCCATGATACGCTGAAAGTCCGCGAAAAAAGAGCAAAATTTTGCCTTGAAAGGGTAAACCTGATGGATGCGGACAACTTGTATCCGGGCGAAATCAGCGGCGGAATGATGAAAAGGGTAGCCATTGCACGCGCCATCGCATTAAATCCGGAATACCTGTTCTGCGACGAACCCAATTCGGGATTAGACCCGAAAACGGCTTTGTTGATTGACGACCTGATTCACGATATTACCAAAGAATACAACATGACGACCGTCATCAATACACACGACATGAATTCGGTAATGAATATCGGCGAAAAAATCATTTTTATCAACGAGGGCATAAAAGCCTGGGAAGGAACGAGCAACGAAATCATGTCTTCGACCAACAAAGAACTGAACGATTTTGTTTTTGCTTCCGACTTGTTCAAAAAAGTAAAGGAAGTAGAAAATTCATACAATGAGGAAAACTGATTTAAATCTCTTTTTTTACATATTGCTCATATCAAACCCTTTATATTCAATCTGAAAATCGCGCAAGGCTCCTGTTTTGTTCATCATATTTTGGGTTTTTTCTTTGAGAACATTATAACGGATATGTTTCTCATTTCTCTTGATTTCAATGATTTGCGCTGTTTTATCAAGTTCATTGAGGGTAATGAGATCAATTTCGTTGTCACCTGTTTTGTCCCAATAACCGCCGATTTGTGTAAATCCGCCTGTTTCAATCAATTTATCACGAAAATATCGTTCCAGAATTTTTCCACTGAAAGTAGCATAATCTCTTTCAACAATGCGTTTCAATTCGTCGTATTGAGCAATTTCGATAATGTGAGCATATTTGTAAATAAATCGGAA
>JAITNQ010000288.1 GCA_031290435.1 Candidatus Symbiothrix sp.
GGCAGGGGAGGGGAGTCATACCGTTTTCCGGTACAGTGAAAACAATTTGAGCGCCGGCGTCGCTTATTCCGGGGATTACAAAACCTGTATATTGGGTTTTCCTTTCGAAACAATCAAAGACGAATCGTCACGCTACCGGTTTATGGCTGATTTGTTGCGGTTTATGCTACAGCCGTAAGGAAGTGTTGTTCCTGCACCCTGACCGTTTTTTTCCGGAACCTCATCTTGCGATACATACATAATAAAATTTTGCATAAATATATTGTGTATTCAAAATAATTGATTACATTTGCAAAATAAATATATTAACAAATAAATAATTAATTATGTTTTCACAAGAAATCTTAAAGGGGATAATTAAGCCGCTGATTATAAGTTTAATAAAAGAAGAAGGAAGAATGTATGGGTATCAAATTACACAAAAAGTAAAAGATTTATCTTCCGAAAAAATGATTCTTACAGAAGGCGCTTTGTATCCGGCATTGCACAAATTGGTTGATGACGGTATCTTAACCGTTGAAAGCGAACAGTTCGGAAACCGAGAGAGAAAATATTATACGCTTTCGGAATCAGGGAAACAAACGGCGATTTCTAAATTAGAAGAGATAAAAGAATCTATTGGGATCTTAGCTCAATTATTTAATTTAAAACCGATAGCGTATGTTGTTAAATGAAGCACAAATAGAAAAAGTAAAAATGTATTTGGAAAACAGCGACATTAAAAATTCATTGATTTTTGGCGATTTTCTTGATCATCTTTGCTGCATAATTGAACAAAAAATCAATACAGGATTTTCTTTTGAGGCATCCATGGAGTTTGCCATGCAAGAATTATCCGGTTCTACAATTAAAACAATAGAGTTATTTACTTTAAAATTATTAAATATGGAAACTTCCTTTTCATCACGCACCGCTTTGTCCGCAACTATTCCATTTGGTCTATATGGAATTGCTTGGGCATTCTCAAATTCCGGAATGAAAATTCCAGCATTCATCCTGTCTTTTGTATTTATTGTATCCGTCCTGTCCATGTTTGTCGTATTGGGTATAGGATGGGTTAAGAATTTTCCTCGATGGTCCTTTCCGGCAATAGGATTCAGTCTGTTTCTGAGTTTATATTTTATGATGGTAACGATTCCTGATTTTTCCCCTGCGCTTTTAGGCTATTGGGCATGGATGCCGCTCTTCATAACGATGCTGGTCTGTTTAATGCTTAGACCAACACTTAAACCCATTCGGCAACTCGCAAAAAAAATCAAAGCGGAACCTTCTTTGATTATCTTTATCTTATATGGTTTTGTGCCGTTTTTCGTGTCTTTATTTTGTGATGAAACACATTCCATTTGGATGTTTTTTATCGCCCTCATTGCTACATCAGTTCTTTCTTTTGGTTTGTATTTCTTTCTGAGAAGTGATAGAAAAAAGACAAGAATTATTTTAATTACAATGGCTGCATTGGTAACAACTATCATCACATTTGCAGCAAGTTACTTTTATTGGAAATAAAATAATAAATTTTTTTGTAAATTAAAATATTTGTTGTATTTTTGTTGCTGATTTTAAATTTTTATTGAATTATTGTTTTTGAATTATATTATTTGATGTCATATTTAAATAAATTCGGTTTATGAAACACTTATCATTCTATTGTGTTCTGTTTGCTGCATTTTTTTCGTTTTCGGTGAATGCACAGCAAAAAAGGGTCAGCGGCACGGTTAGTTCCTCGGAAGAAGGAGCGCCTGTCGAGTTTGCAACAGTTTCCGTTAAGGGTTCTACGGAATCAACCGTTACGGATGTCGACGGGAAATATACGATTACAATGCCTGAAAACAGCAGTGTATTGGTGTTTTACGCTTTAGGCAAGAAAAAAAAGGAAGTGTCTGTTGGCCGACAGACCGAAATTGACGTGATACTGGAAAGTGACGCTCTCGAATTGGACGAAGTAATCGTGGTTGCTTACGGAACAGTTAAGAAAAGCACTTACACCGGGTCTGCCGGCGTGATTAAACAGGAAGCCATAAAAGATTTACCGGTTGTTTCTTTTCAGGATGCCTTGAACGGACGGGTTACCGGTTTGAATGTTTCTTCACACTCCGGACAAGCCGGAAGCGTCCCTGAAATTCGTATCCGGGGTTTCGGTTCGATGAATGCGGGCAACGAACCGCTATATGTGGTGGATGGGGTGCCTGTTGTTTCCGGAAGCGCCGGACAATTGGGAAGTGCATTATACAGCAATACCAACAACGTGATGGCTACAATTAATCCGGCCGATATCGAAAGCGTCACTGTTCTGAAAGATGCAGCTGCTTCCGTTTTGTACGGTTCGAGGGCTGCCAACGGAATCATTGTGATTCAAACCAAACGGGGACAATCCGGCAAACCGAAAATTGATTTCAGGGCGTCGTATGGAGTCACGCCTTCGTTTGCAACGGACAACTGGGAAGCGGCTTCTCCGGAAGAAAACATCCGGATGTATTACCAAATGTTTTGGAATGCAGGCGTTTACGATGAAGGCCGAACTGTTGAGGCTGCCAGTTTACGGGCTATCACTCAGTTGAATAACCGCTTCAACAGACACGGATATACTTTTTCAGCCCCGGACAATACCATCAACTCGCTGACCATTGCCGGAGATAGAGCCGGGACGTATTTCGATTGGGAAGACGCTTTGCTGAGAACCGCTAATTATCAAACCTACGACATGTCGGTGAGCGGAGCAAACAATACAAGCAATTATTACGCTTCGCTATCGTACACCAAAGATCAGGGTCGTGTCGTAGTAAATGATTATGATCGGGTATCCGCCCGCCTGAATTTAACGCAGAAAATCGGCAAAATATTCGAATTTTCCTCTAATATCAATTTTTCCAAATCTTCAACCAAGGGCTTCAACGATTCCCGGAATACTTCGACCAACTATTTTATGCAATTGAGAAATTTGCTTTGGGGCATGTATTGGCCGACCAATTATGTCGATGATTCTCCTTGGACTGCCCGGTACGGAAGCTACGCCCAGAATCATCTTTATTACAACAATGAATGGGACAACGACGCTAATACGCTCAGGGTGTCGGCCATAGAATCTTTGACGGCTCATATTCTTCCTTCCTTGAATCTCAAAACCATTCTTTCTTACGACAATGCGCAAACTTTGGAATCCCTTTATTATAGCCGAAACCATTACAATGGTTCCGGAGTAGGCGGTTCGATAGATAATTACAGCACCAATGTGAACAAAATAGTATCGTCGACTACCTTGAATTTCAACAAGGAAATGCTGACCGACCATACGCTTTCGTTCTTAGCCGGTTTTGAGGCGGAAAAAAACCTGACCGATTACCAGCGCTCCTCAGGTACGGATTTGCCTACCAGCGCCTTGCAAACCATTGCTACTGCCGGTAAATTAGATGCAAGCGCTTATTCGTGGGGACATAACATGATATCCGTTTTATCCCGGCTCGAATACAACTACAAAAACACCTATTACATTTCCGGTTCTTACCGTAGAGACGCTTCGTCTAAATTCGGCGAAAATAACCAATGGGGAGATTTCTATTCAATAGCCGGTTCGTGGAGAATCAAAAACGAAACTTTTCTGGCTGCTGTCGAATTCCTTTCCAATCTAAGACTGAGAGCTTCGTATGGTGAGAACGGTACGCTTCCCTCTACAAATTACGGACACCTGTCTCTCATATCTTATGGAAGCAAATACATGACAAATCCGGGTGGCACATTGAGCCAGATACCCAATCCCGACCTCTCGTGGGAAACCAATCAAACATACGATATTGCCGTTGAATTTGGTTTATTTAACCGCTTAAACGGCGCCATAGAATATTTCAACCGGGACTCGAAAAGACTTTTGCAAGATATCCCCATCTCGCTGATTACCGGCTTGGGATCCACATTGGGTAACGTAGGAGAAATAAACAACAGAGGCATTGAAATCGAATTAAACGCGGACATACTAAAGGATGGGAATTTTCGATGGAATGTGGGCTTAACGGCTTCTTTCCTAAAATCGAAAGTAACCCGGTTATACGGTGGACACGATATTATATTCAATGAAGCCACTGATTCAAGAGCCCGCTATATTTACCGTGAAGGTTATTCTCCCTTGTCGTTCTACGGACTGGAATGGGCGGGCGTTGACCGGGAAACCGGAAAAAATATTTGGTTCCTGAACAACGAAGAAACGCCCGACCTGACGGTTGATGGTCGGCCGGTTACTTACGATTACCAAAAAGCAGACGAAGTGATATTGGGTACCGCAGACCCGGATGTATTCGGCGGGCTAAACACTTTGTTTTCGTGGAAAGGATTGTCGCTTGACTTGAATTTTATCTACAAATTGGGCGGAAATACGTATGATTTCGCAGGTAAAGATGTTACGGACGATGGTTATTACTGGGAAAGAATTCGTTCGAAAGACCAGTACGAAAATAGTTGGACACCGGAAAACAAGGATGCTAAATATCCGATGATGAGTGCTATTGACATGGAAGATGTCAACCAGAAAAGCAGTCGGCACATGCACACTGCAACATTTGGAAGATTGAAAAATCTTACTTTGTCCTACACGCTTCCGCAAAGCATTGTCAAAAAAGCAACCGCTTCGCAAGCGCGGATTTATTTTTCAGGTTCTAACCTGCTGACATTAGCAGCCTATACTGTTTATGACCCGGAAGTGAGAGCCGACGGAACCAGAGGATGGGAAATGCCGATTGGAAAGTCTTATACATTTGGTTTGGAATTGAGTTTTTAAAAAAATAAAATAAGTACAATGAAAAAGTTAATATTTATCATAGCCGTTTTTAGCCTTGTCGCCCTGTCTTCCTGCGAAGATTTTCTGAATCTTAGTCCAACCAATGCGGCTTCGGCAGGAACAGCTATTCGAACAGAAGCGGACGCAAAAGTAATCATCAACGGATTGATGCGTTCTCTGACTTCCTCAAATTATTACGGAAGAAATTTCTTCCTCTACGGTGATGCGAAAGGCGGCGATGTAGCCCTTGTCTCTTTGGGTCGGGGAAACGACGCTTTATATACTTTCAATCATTCCGCAACATCCAATAGTTATGTGGGTTATTGGTCGCAAATTTATTCTTGTATGCTTCAGATTAATAATTTGCTAACCAACATAGACCGGATGGAAGAGGAGGGAAAAAGCACGGCGACTTTAAGCGATTACAAAGGGCAGGCCTTGACGCTTAGGGCTTTGTTGTATTTCGACCTCGTCCGCCTGTATGGCCGCCCCTATTCGGAAGATAACGGCGTTTCGCCGGGCGTGCCCATGCCTCTGACGGTTTTGGATGTTTATGCACGGGAAACCCGGCTTACCGTAGCTGAAAACTATACCCAAATACTGAAAGACCTGCACGATGCCACTCCGCTTCTGTCTAAAAGCGTAACCAAAGGTTTTGTCAACTACTACGCCAACAAAGCCATTCAGGCCAGGGTTTATCTTTTTATGGGAAATAACCCGGATGCCTTGAAAGCTGCGGAAGAAATCATCAACGATAAGAAATATACTTTGTATGAAAACACTGCCTGGGTAGCTTCATGGTCATCCGAATTTGGTTCGGAGTCTATTCTGGAATTGGGTATTTATCAGGATGAAGCCGATTTAACCGCCAATTCCTTGGGTTACTATTTCATGCGCAGAGCAAAACTTTCCAATGCCATGGGCTGGTTTGTGGCAAGCGACGCCTTCATCGCAAAATTAGCGGAAGACCCTGCGGATGTACGCCGTGGAATCATGGATTACGATGAAATAGACATTACAAGATTCGGCGCTTGCAATAAATATACCGGAAACGACAACAAAGGCGATAAAGGTTCTCCGTCTGCCGTGAATATCAAAGTGATACGTTTGTCCGAAATTTATCTGATTGCTGCGGAAGCTGCTTTATCTTCCGACAAAGTCAAAGCCGCCGACTACCTGAATCAAATACGGAAACGCGCTCCATCCCTGACGCCCGCTGCGGAAGCCACAATAAATTTGGACATGATTCTGGATGAAAGAAGTAAAGAATTGTATATGGAAGGGCATAAATTTTTCGATATGATGCGTTGGGGTCGGTCGATTACCTTCAACGATGAGATTCTTTCGGGAAGCATCAGTCAGACCCTGCGTCCGAAAACCATTGATGTGAAAACGTTCTATAAAACCATTCTCCCGATTGCACAAACGGAACTTGACGCTAATCCGGCTATCGTTTCGCAGCAGAATCCGGGATATTGAAAAGAAAATGTTCGGGTATTTTTTGTAACTTTAGCAGGGGATTGAAAAACGAAGCTACCGAAAAAAATATTTTTTTGGAGATAACCGCTTTTTTTTGATTTTCTTTTTATATCTTTGTGTTTCATAACAAAAGCAAAGATATGCATGCTAAATTTTCCGTATATTTATTGATTTCGGTTTTGTTGTTGACCGCCGCTTGCCAACACAAAGAAACCGAACCTGTTTACCCCGCCCTGAATGCCTTGGTCGATAGCGTCCGCCTGCAATACGTGCCGGACAAACGGGACAATGTATTTGAAATAAATGTGGTTGAACGAGACGGCAAACCCGTAGTAAAAGGACTTGTTTCCGTGGCGGAAGCAAAAACGGATTTGTTGAAAAAGATACTTCTGGAAAACCCTGCCGCCGTTGACAGTGTAAGGCTCTTGCCCGACGAAACCGTAGGAGAAACCGTTTACGGCGTAATCAACGTTTCCGTTGCCGATATGCGGACAGCAGGGGATTATGATGCCGAGATGGCCACGCAACTGCTGTTGGGTTCGCCCGTACAGGTATTGCAACGAGCCGGTTGGTGGCGGATAAAAAGCGCTGAGGGTTATGTCGCATGGATACCGGGAAGTTCTTTTGTAAGCATGAATAAAACGGATTTTAATCGGTGGATTACGGCGAAAAAAATCATCTTTACCGCTGATTACGGTTTTGCTTACGAAACGCCGGATGAAAATAAAGGCCGGGTTTCCGATCTCGTTTTCGGGAATCTCCTGAAATGGGAAGGTGATAACGGCCGCTTTTTTAAGGTTTCCTATCCTGACGGCCGTGTAGCCTATGTGCTGAAAAGCCAAAGCCGGACTTTCGAAGATTGGTCGGCTTCTATCCGGCTGACGGAAGAAAGTATTATACAAAAAGCATTGACATTGAAAGGAATACCATATACTTGGGGCGGTACTTCTGCGAAAATGATGGATTGTAGCGGCTTTACGAAAACGGTGCTGCTGATGCACGGAATTATCCTGCGTCGGGATGCCTCTCAGCAGGCTAAAACCGGTATCCCGGTCGATATAGCGGAAGGTTACGACAATCTTCGCCCCGGCGACCTGCTGTTTTTCGGTAAAAAAGCCCAGGACGGAAAACGGGAAAGGGTTCGCCATGTGGCTTTCTATATGGGAAACAAACAATTTATCCATGAGGCCGGATATGTGAGAATCAATAGCCTCGACCCCGAAAGCCCGGATTATGACGAATACAATACGAAAGAATTTATTCGCGCTTGCCGGATTATCGGAGCTATTGATACCGAGGGAATTTGGGAAATTGATAAAAACCCTTTGTATCGGGTGCAGGAATAAGATACCTCCCCCCGGCCCCTCCTTGGGAGGGGGCCGGGGGGAGGTAAAATAAAAAAAATATGATTAGAAGAAATTTTTTGAAAGCAACTACAATGGCAGCCATGGCGACAGGCGTCACCGCTGCCCTGCCGGTGAATCTGCTTGCACAGAACAGCAGCAAAAAAGCCGCTGCCGGAAAAGCCAAATTAAAACTGACTTACAGGTCTTATGACTTGCAGTTGAGGCATGTGTTCACCATTGCCAATTCGTCCCGGACAACCACCCAGGTCGTCCTGACGGAAATCGAATACGATGGCATCACCGGTTACGGCGAAGCTTCGATGCCTCCTTATCTCGGTGAAACGCAGGCTTCGGTGATCGAATTTCTCAAGAAAGTGAATCTGGAACAATTTTCCAGTCCCTTTGAATTGGAGGATATCCTGACTTATGTCGATAAAATAACCGAAAACAATACGGCCGCCAAAGCGTCTATTGATATCGCCTTGCACGATTTGGTCGGGAAAATCATGGGAAAACCCTGGTACAATATCTGGGGATTAGACAAAACGAAGGCTCCGTCTACTACCTTTACCATCGGAATAGATACGCGCGAAGTGGTGATTGAAAAAACGAAAGAAGACGCTCCTTTGTACAATATCCTGAAGGTGAAATTAGGCAGGGAAAACGACAAGGAAATGATTGAAGCCATCCGCACAGTGACCGATAAACCGATTGCCATTGACGCCAATCAGGGCTGGACAGACCGGCAGTATGCGCTGGACATGATTTACTGGCTCCAGGAAAAAGGAATCGTGATGATTGAACAGCCAATGTCGAAACACCGCTTGGACGACTCGGCTTGGCTTACCGAACGCAGTCCTCTGCCCGTTTTCGCCGACGAATCTTTTCAGCGGCTGACGGATGTAACGAAGTTGAAAGGCGCCTTCCACGGCGTCAACATCAAACTGATGAAATGTACCGG
>JAITNQ010000112.1 GCA_031290435.1 Candidatus Symbiothrix sp.
ACTTCGCACCATTGGTCGGTATTGATAGCCGAAAGATGTATTTGTTCGATCGGATAGGAACGGTTATCGTATTCACGACCTTGCCATGTCGCCGGAGCGAAATGCAGGAACATCATCCGCTCTTTTTGTTGCCAGTGCAACTGTGCGGGAGACGGTAACGGGATTTGCCCGTTTACGACGTTTATAGTGCAAGACCATGCAGCAAAAATGCAGCACACTAATAATACTTGTTTTCTTTTCATGATGAATTTATTTGTCCCACAAAAATACTGTTTTTTCGCGAAATATAAAATATTTTTAGACATATCCAGATACTCGTTGCGGGTCAGGCTAACGATCGGGCTAATTTTTGCCTGTTAATATCTTGATCAAATTTAAATAAGGAATCCTCTATTTATCCGAAGTAATTCCGAAATCATATACGGCTATGTGTCGGTAAACTTCTTCGGGTTTTAGCGTCACTTGTGGGAAAGCCGGATGATTAGGCGCATCGGGGAAACCTTGTGTTTCCAATACAATGCCGGCGCCGCAATGGTAAGAAATGTTGTTCTTGCCTGTATCCGTTCCGTCCATCAGCCATGCGTTATATACCTGCAAACTGGGTTGATTGGAATATACATCCATCGTGCGCCCGCTTTCAGGGTCGGTCAGCCTTGCTACAAGCCCTAATTCTTCTTTGGAGGGATTGATGGCGTAGGCTATCGCAAATCCTTTTCCTTTCATCATTTCAGGAAAATAGGCATCAAGATTTGCCCCAACTGCCGTCGGAATCGAAAAATCAATCGGTAATCCTTTCAGTGGTATTATATTTCCCGTCGGAACAAGTTCCTTGTCACATTCCACATACTTATCGGCATTGACATATAATATATGATTGGAAACAGACTGTGCAGGATTTCCCGATAAGTTGAAATAGGCATGATTTGTCAAATTGACCAATGTCGTTTGGTCGGTAGTCGCTTGGTATTCAATCCTGAGTGCATTCGCTTCCGATAAAGTATATCGTACGTTCACATTCAGATTACCGGGGTATCCTTCTTCACCGTCTTTCGATAAATACGAAAACCGGATGTATGGTTCATTGTTCTCATTTACGCCTTGTTCCGCATCCCACATTTTTTTATGAAATCCCTCTATGCCTCCATGCAAATGATTTTTCACGGGCGAACCGAAAAAATCATTGTTGGCCAAATGGTATGTTTGTCCTTCCAATTCAAAGACGCCGTTATTTATCCTGCCGCAGATACGACCGGTAATGGCTCCATGATATTTTTCCGCAGCATGCTGATATCCTTTTATGTTATCAAAGCCTAAGATAAGGTCGCTAAATATTCCCCGAACATCAGGTGTCCATATAGACAACCAGCGACCTCCGTAGTTGGTAAACTGTGCCGTCACACCGTTTTTATTGTTCAATGTGTATAAATGAACCTTTTTCCCGTCAATTTCCACATTGAAATTTTTGTCTTTTAATAATGCCGTCTTTTGGTGTTGCTGTGCAAACAACGAAAACCTACAAGCACAAATACATACGGTCAATAATACTTTCCGCATGATGTACCAATTAAAAATTCTTTTTTTATTCATATAACATTTATTTGTTTCAGATTGATTGTTCATTTCGTGTGATTGCTTTGTCGCTTTCGCCCAATCCCAGATAGCCTAATCCCATCACATACCGGCAATAAATCCGGTTGCGGGTATTCAGGTCGTCTTCCCAGATAGCAAGATCGGGCAGGGATACGGCAAAGTAGTCTATCTTACAGTCATCGGACAAGTGTTTTTCACCGTGCGCGATGAGTTTGTTGAACAGGCTTTGCGCCTTCGTTTCGTCGCCCAGCGCACGCCATGCCAATCCTTGATAAAAGATTTTATCCGGTTGCGGGTCGTTGTAGAAAAAAGCCTGTTGTGGTTCGGACGAGCCACGGGTGGCTTTTTCAAAATGCTGCTGCGCTTTCGTTTCGTCGCCTAAGCCACGGTATGCAAGTCCCTTGTAATAATCCACATCATTTTCTCCGACATTTGTCAGTTTGCCTTCGCCCAGATTATGCGGATAATGATCTGTTTCATTCAACAAGTCTAAAGCCGTTCCAAACTGTTTCTCCGAGATGGCTTTTTTCGCTGATTGAATCCGACACAACACATATTGCCCCGTTACTTTGCCTTCGCCGCCTTCCCACGGATGAAATTTACGGGAAGCAATTAATTGACGCGCCTTTTCATATTCACCGGTTTGGTTATAGAGCGTGATGCGCTCAAGAGACAAATCATCCCGCTGTTCGACCAGGGGCAGATGTTTTTCAAGGAAAACGAGGCGTTCGGCGTACGGAAGTCCCAGTTTTTTGTACAACTGATCTAATTCCATCAGGATACGCGCATCGGAAGTATCCGTCGCAAATGCTTTTTCCAAGCATTGTTGTGCTTTAACTTTGTCGTTCCGTTTGTTGTAATATGCCAGCGAGAGGTTGCGTAACACGGTAGGGAAGGAGTCGTCCAATGCCGCCGACTGTTCCCAACAAGCTATCGCTTCATCGTATTGTCGGGCGGCATACCATAAATTGCCAAGATAATAAGGCGCTTTGGCGTCGGATGGATTGATGCGCATAGCGTCCTGCAATATATTCACTTCCTCTATTCTGTTGGGAAAGCATTTGTCGGGAGCCATTTGCGCCGCTTTGGTATAATAATTC
>JAITNQ010000141.1 GCA_031290435.1 Candidatus Symbiothrix sp.
ACAAAGCGATTCTTTTCTCGTAACAATTAGGTAAGGAATAACCTAAAAATACCCTATTAAGGGGATTGTTTATTTGTAATTTATCACTATCTTTGCGGTTTCTAAGAAGGATTAATGCATATCTATCGGCCATTGTGTATTCTGTTGTTGTGTTTTACCGTGCAAAATATTTTTTGCCAGTATGCTATTTCGGGAAAAGTGCTTGACAACAAGACCGGCAAACCGGTTGAGTATGCTTCCGTTGCACTTGAAGGGAAAGAATTATGGACTGTCTGCAACGAAAAAGGCGATTTCTCCATTAAAAACATTGCAGCCGGCGAAGTCAATATCATCGTATCCAGCTTGGGATATGTGAGAAAAAAAATTTCCAAAGAAATTTCAGGTAATATTGTCGGATTAGAACTTCGCTTGGAAGCGGATAACCTGGCATTGGCAGAAGTAATCGTTACCGCCAAAAGAAAAGAAGATGACATCACAACGTCTTATCTGATTGACCGCGCCGGTTTGGAGCATCTGCAAATGCTCAATGTTGCGGACGCCATCAGTTTGTTACCCGGCGGACAAACCAATACAGCCCTGCACTTGGCCACTTCCTTGCCGCAAGTCATCATGTTGCGCTCTTTATCCAACAGCGAAAGCGGCAACCCCACTTTTGGCACTGCCATCGAAGTCGATGGTGTACGTTTGTCAAACAATGCAGCATTCAGACCTGAAAATGCAAGCAGTATTTACGGGACAGATACGCGCAATATTGCTACCGGAAATATTTCTTCCCTAGAAGTGATCGTCGGCATCCCGTCGGTAGAATACGGAGACATGACCAACGGCGTGGTCAAAATCAATACGCGCAAGGGTAAATCGCCTTGGATGGTGGAAATGTCGACAAAACCCAATACCAAGCAACTTTCTGCCAACAAGGGCTTTTCGCTGGGAAATAATGCGGGGATGCTAAACGCAAGTGCGGAATACACCAAATCCATAGCCGATTTGGCTTCGCCCCACACATCCTACGACCGGAATGCTTTGTCGCTTTTGTATTCCAATACATTCAACAAACGCAATAATCATCCTGTCTCGCTTGAATCAAGCATATCGGGAAATATCGGCGGCTATAATTCCCGCACCGACCCCGATTTGTTCAAGGATGATTATACGGAAGTGAAAGACAATACATTTCGGGCTAATTTTAAAGTGAACGGCTTGCTCAACAAATCGTGGATAACCAATTTAGAAGCGAACGGATCCGTCGGTTTTTCCGACAACCGACAGGCGGTAAATGTCAATAAAAACAGTTCAACAGCTATTCCTGTCTTGCATGGGCAAGAGGAAGGTTATTTTATTGCAGCCCGTTACGACGACAATCCCGATGCGCCTATTGTCCTCATCCGTCCGGAAACAGGATACTGGTACCAATTGAAATACACCGACAGCAAGCCCCTGAATATCACCGCCAATGTGAAAGCCAAATGGGCGCGTACTTTCGGACGCATCCAAAACCATATCTTGCTGGGAACGGATTTCAGCAGCACGGGAAACCGTGGTCAAGGCATTTTTTATGCCGATTTGCGCAATGTAACGGACAGTTGGCGCGAATACCGTTACGACCAACTTCCATTTATGAATAACATGGGCTTGTATGCCGAAGAAAAAATAACGGTTCCTGTCGGTACATCCCAATTGCAATTGGTGGCAGGCATCCGGTCGGACAATACATTTATCAATCATTCGGCTTACGGTACGACGGGAAGTTTATCGCCGCGCTTCAACGCCAAATATACCTTCAAGGAGCATCTCAACGGCTTTGTCAAGCGGCTTGTATTGCGTGCCGGTTGGGGAAAAGCCGTCAAGTTACCGTCTTTCGAGATACTGTATCCCCGTCCGGCCTATTCGGATACACGGGTATTTTCGCCCGGAACCCTCAGCGACGGAACTTCTTTTTATGCCTATCACATTCGTCCCCATTCGCTTACCTACAATCCCAACCTCCAATGGCAATACAACGTGCAGACCGAATTGGGCGTGGAAATGAAACTGAAAGGCGTTTATATTGCCTTGTCTGCGTATGACAATACTATCCGGAAGGGCTATACCACTGCCACGTCGTATCTTCCGTTTACATACAAATATACCGGCAATAGCCAATTGGGAACGGATTTTCCGATTGCTTCTCTCGACCGGCAATACCATATCGACCGTAACACGGGCGTTGTCAGCGTTTCCGACCTGACCGGACAACATGCCGACATACAATTAGATTATTTGGAACGGAAAACATTCAAATCCAATGCAATGTATATCAACGGCTCTCCGGCTGTTCGCAGAGGTTTGGAATGGACGCTGGATTTTGATAAAATACAGGCTTTGCAAACTTCCGTCTGTGTGGACGGTAATTACTATTATTACCACAGTACGGAAGAAACAATCGACGCTTATTCGCCGCAGGTCAATATGGCGGACGGTAGCCCGTATCAATATGTGGGCTTTTATGTGGGCGGACACGGTTCAAGCAACGGCTACGAAACAAAACGACTGACGTCCAACCTGACGATTACCACGCATATTCCGGCCATTCGCCTGATTGTCTCCTTGCGTGTGGAAGGCGCTTTCTACAATTCCCGACAAAATCTGAGCGAATATGACGGACAACAACGCAGTTTTGTGTTGAATAATAAGGAAGATTATCTGCCGTCGGCAAGCGGTGGCAGCATTTACAACAGCAATCAATTTGCAGGTCTTTATCCCCTGTATTACACTAATCATGGGGATGTGGAAACAAAAATCCCCTTTGCCGAAAAATTAGCATGGGCGTACAACAACCGGAATAGCGACTCCGAAGCCGCTGCTTTGTACAATGAATTGACAAAATTGGTAATAAAATCCGGCACCAATTATTATTTCAATGAAAATACTGTTTCAGGGTACTATTCCGCCAATATCAGCATCACCAAGGAAATCGGCAATATTGCCTCCATTTCTTTCAATGCAACCAATTTTACGAACAATATGCAACAGGTACGTTTCAGTGATAATAACACCCAACAATCCATATATGAAAACGGGAGTATTTCTATTCCCAAATTTTATTACGGATTATCCCTTCGACTCAAATTATAATACAGTATAACTTAAAAAATAAAATCAATGAAATCAATGAAAAATTTATTCAAACAAATTAATGTAACACAGCGCTTTTTGTATGGATTGTTAAGCCTCGTATTGTTCTTGGCGGTATCTTGTGAGGAGAAAGACGATCCCATCGTTCCAACATTTCAAGTCAAAGTGCAATTGGCGTATCCGGAAGGATTTACTGCCAAAGAAGGTGTGAAAGTTATTTTGGAAAATAAAGTCACCAATCTTGTTTTGGAAGTGCAAACCGGCAGTACCGGACTTGCCGAATTTGACGTTATCGCCGGCGCATACGAAGCCTCTGCTTCCGACAGCAGTTATATAAGCGGCAATCAATACCTGTTCAATGGCGTTAAAAGCAATATCGTCATTACGGATGCTTGGTCAAGCAGCGAAATTATCACCCTTGATCTTGTCGAGTCCAAGGTTGGACAATTGGTTATCAAGGAATATTATTTCAATGGTTGTCAAAACAATGCGGGAAGCGGAACCTTTCAACGCGACCCTTATGTCATCCTCTACAACAATTCCGACCAATCGGCATCATTGGAAAATGTGTCTTTCGGCGCCACACTTCCCGCCAATAGTCAAGCCTCGAACAATGACTATATTAACGGCGAACTCTTTTATGCCGCCGAGGGATGGGTTCCGGCAGGTTTTGGTATTTTCTATTTCAACACACCGGTCACTTTGGCTCCCGGCGAACAAGTGGTGATTGCCATCAACTCCGCCAATGATCATACGGGAACCTATACCAATTCGGTCAACTTGGCCAATGCCAATTATTATGTGTTTTATGATCCGGAATCGGGTTTCGCCAATACAACTTATCATCCGGCGCCTTCCGCTTTAATTCCGGCTTCGCATTATCTCAAAGCAATCCGTTTTCCCGGTGTTACCAGTACTGCTTATACAATGAGCGCCATGTCGCCTGCCTTCTTTATTTTTGCTACCGAAAGGATTACGCCAGATGCTTTTTCGGACGATCCGGCTAATCGCAATATTTATGGTACCGGCACATCACAAGTCCGCTTGAAAGTGCCTGTCGATTGGGTGATTGATGCTGTAGAAGTATTCCAGAAAGGTGCGGCAGTCAATAATAAACGTTTCCCGGCCACAGTAGATGCGGGTTCTATAAACTTTCCCGATGTGAAGCAGGGCTATACCTTGTACCGCAATGTCAACAAGGCAGCTACGGAAGCCCTTGCATCCAATGCAGGGAAATTGGTGTATAACTACAGTTTAGCTGTTGACGGCACCAGCGATCCAAGCGGTATTGACGCCGAAGCATCCATCAAAAATGGGGCGCACATCATTTATAAAAATACCAACAATGCTGGGGCGGACTTCCATGTTCGTGGGGTTGCTTCTTTGAAGTAATGAAACAACATCCCCCCGCCCCCTCCCAAGGAGGGGGTGGCGAGGGTATGACAAATAGCAACCGGATGTTTGACAAATAAGAATTGTGCAAAAGAAACTAAAATAGAAATACCTCACGTCTCCCCCTCCTTGGGAGAGGGCCGGGGGGAGGTTAACAAGCCAATAATGAAACAAACAATGAATCGGATATTTATGCTGATGTTGCTTCCGGTTATTTCGGTAACCGGAGTAGCACAAGAAATCGGTTTGCCTTCTTTTGAATACGTCCGGCAGTCGGAAGTCTGGCTCAGCAGTGAAAACGCCGCCGGTTTGCAGTACCTGCCGATTCAAAAAATTTCTTCCGCTGAAGTTTTTTTCAACAAAAGCAACGGAGAATTTGTCAATTACTTCCAATCGGACAACAGTTACGAATGGGGTGCGCAGACCGAATCGTTTTTCCGGTTAAACCCGCAAATCGTCTTTTACGGGAAAGTGCATTACGCCAATTTCACCGGAAAAAACATGGGCGGATCCGCATTCATTGATCCTTATTACAACCCGTTCGGTATCGTGGAAATGACGGACGATGCGCGGGGCGAAAAAAACAAGGAAAATTATCACCTTATCGGTGCCGTCAGCGCCAAAATGTCCGACCAATGGACAATTGGCGGAAAAATAGATTATACGGCAATCAATTATGCCAAACACAAAGATTTGCGCCATAGCAATAAATATTTGGATATGACGGCGACCGCAGGCTTGAGCTATTCATTCGCAAAATTGTTGGATGTGGGAATCAATTATCTGTACCGGCGTAGCGTAGAAGGCTTATTCTTTGATATTTACGGAACTACCGATAAAATGTATGAATCGCTGATTGATTTCGGCGCTTTTTACGGACGCAAAGAACTGTTCGGCAGCGGAGGACTCTATACAAAAGAAAGTAACTCTCCTCCGGTATTTAATGAATTTCAAGGCGCCGCCTTACAACTAAATGTCCGTTTTTCGCCCGGATGGCAATTTTTTAATGAATTTTCTTATCAATCGCGTAAAGGCTATTACGGGAAAAAATCCCCTTATACGCCGATTCTCACGGAACATCATGCCGGAATTATCGCTTATTCGGGAACTTTATCTTACAGGGAACAAACCCGACAACAGGATTTGAAAGTACAGGTAAACCGTGAACAATTAAACAATTATGAAAATATTTTCAAGGAAAACCCATCTTCCGAAGGAGGAAACAAAGATATTCTTTATTACGGCGACAATCAAATGCTGGACAGAACGGTTTTGCAAATGAAGGCGACCTATACGGCTAATCTTGGAATTGTCAATCAATTGCCTGCTTGGACTTTGCAAGCCGGAGGCGATTTCTGCAACCGGCAACAAACCGTTTCTGTATATCCGTTTTATCGCAAACAAACGATCCGATTTTTCAATGCCCGCTTGTCTGCTTGCAAAAACACAGCCATTGACCGGAAAAACAGGTATGACATCTCGTTGGACGTTTTGTACGGATCGGGAAACGGTACTGTTTTCAAGGACGGGATTTATGTCACGCCTTCGGAAAATCAAAAAAGTCCCGAAACGACCGTTTTTAACCTCTATTGCGAATACGAATACCTGACCGCTCCCCGCATAACGGGAACAATTGGTTTAGCTTATTCCCGGTTGTTGAATCCGCTTGTGCAGGGATATGTTCGCGCCCATTATGAGATGACCCGTGCACGACAAATTGAATACTTGGAAGGGAACCTGTTGGGCGCGGCAAGACTTGCAATCGGGTGTGTTTTTTAAAATAAATGATTACTTTTGTAAAAAATTATCATATGACGCCAATCATCCAATGTCAAAACATTACCCATTACTACGGTAACAGGTTAATTTACAAAGATCTGAATTTCGAAGTGCAGAAAGGAAAGATTTTAGGTCTGTTGGGAAAAAACGGAACGGGTAAAACCACCATCATCAATATCCTGAATGGTTACCTGAAACCGCAAGCCGGCGTTTGTCGGGTTTTCGGGGAAGATATGGATAAGCTCTCTCCCAAAACAAAGGGCAGCATCGGGCTGCTGTTGGAGGGACATATCCAACACAGCTATTTCAATCTGCTACAAATCGAAAAGTATTACCGCCGCTTTTTCCCCAAATGGAAACGCGACGCCTATTTCGGTCTGATCGAAAAACTGAAAGTTACGCCTACGCAAAAAATCAGTACGATGTCGTGCGGACAACGTTCGCAAGTGGCATTGGGAATTTTGTTTGCCCAAGATCCGGATTTATTGATTCTTGATGATTTTTCCATGGGATTGGATCCCGGTTACCGTCGCCTTTTTGTGGAATACCTCAAAGAATATGCCAAAGACGGCAATAAAACCGTCTTTCTTACCTCCCATATTATTCAGGATATGGAGTTGCTGATCGACGACTGCATGATTCTCGACTACGGCAAGATTTTGCTGCACAAGCCCACGAAGGAACTGATGGAGGAACATCCGAATCAAACGCTGGAAGACATTTTTATTGAATTAACAGGAAAATATTGATTAGTATGTACAAATCATTGTTATACAAAGAATGGATTAAAACCCGGAGCGGCATTGCCTGCTTGGCGGTTATTTTTTTGGGAGTCGGGATTTATTCGTTTATGAAAATAAACGAAAGCATCCGTTTGTTGGGAATTGTCAATCTATGGGAAACGGCTGTTCAGAAAGACCCTGCTATGTTCCCGCAGTTCAAATATTTGCCTTTATTGGCGGGTATTTTATTGGCCATCATGCAATATGTACCGGAATTGCAGTTCAAACGCTTGAAGTTGACCTTGCATCTGCCGTTGAATGAAAACAAAATCTTGTTGACAATGCTGTTTTACGGTGTTATAGCGGTTTTGTCGCTGTTGCTCATCACCCTGCCGATATTGTTGCTGGGTCTGGGACAGCGTTTCCCTTCCGAAATTGTTTGGGCGAATTTTCAACAGTTGGCGCCATGGTTTTTAGCGGGACCTGCTGCTTATCTGATTACGGCTTGGGTTTGTCTCGAACCGCAATGGAAGCAAAGAATATTGAATATCATCCCCGGAATTATTGCCTTGTCGTTCTTTTTTTTACGGGCGAAATCGGGTGGGTACCAACCGTTTGATCCTTATTTGATCTTGTTGGTTATTGTCGCTTTTTTCTTTGCTTTTTATTCTACTGCGCGATTTAAAGAGGGGGTGCAATGATACAATTAATAATGATTAATGATGAATGATGAATGATTAATGATGAATGATGAAAAATAAGGAGAGTATATATATATTGGTATTGCTTTTTGTTACTTTGGTGGCATTGTGGGGAATACCGGAGTTGGTGAAAACGGCGACTTATTCTAATGACCGTTATCCGTTTGTGTATTTCAGTTCAACGGAAAAAAAGTTGCTGTTTAAGGAGTTTGACGGCAGAGAAGACGCCCTGCACGATGACGAGGGCAAGGTTTATACCGATAAGGAATACGATGCGGCTTTGCCTCTGTTGAATTTCCGGCAATTGACCGTCAACGGGGAAATGCCGGACAGTATCGACGGCATTGCGATTGACCCGCGTGAATTGAGGGTCAAACAGGTGAATTTCCGGTATGGTCCTTTGAATAAAAATACGCCGAATCCGGGGCTTTATATCATGTATGAATCTTTACCGAAAAAAGCGAAATTAGAATCTCCCGGCGATCTTTTCCGGTTGAAAAATAAAATCGAATTTATTGATGCGGCGTCCAATCGCGTGAATAAACAAAAGAGCGAACAGTTTCAGACTGCGCTTCTGAAAGCCGGATATGCTTTCCCGGCGCAATGGACTTCCGGTAACCTGAATATCCGTAAGCCTTACGACGAAGGTTATTTCTCGCTCGACGCACAAGGACAATTGTATCATATCAAAATGGTAAACGGACGGCCTTTTATAAAAAACACCCAATTGGATTCGCAAATCGAACCGGCGTTTTTCGCCATGGAAGAAGTGGCGGATAAACGGTTTTACGGTTTCCTTTTCGATAAAAAAGGAAACAGCTACATCTTGGAAGAAGACGGAGGAAAATACAAAACAGTACAATTGGACATTGACCCCATCCATTTGGATGCCGATGAACTCATGATCATCGGAAATTTCCTCTATTGGACGGTTGCCGTTCAAACGGACAAAGAGAAACATTTTTATGCTTTGCAAACGGAAACATTGAAAAGAGTACGTTATGCATTTGTCGAGGCGAAAGTGAATAAATGGGAGGACATCTCCGGTAAGATTTTCCCTTTTTATCTGACTTTCAGAGATAAACACAGCGAATACATTGCACCCCATTTGCATTTCACGGCTTTTACGGCATGGATTGCCAATGTGTTGCTGGCGGTATTGTCGCTGTTTATTTTCCACAGGAAATCCAATAAGAAAAAAATCTTCATAGGCATTTATACCTTGATTTTCGGAATTGCGGGACTTGTGGCGCTGTTGATAATGGGATCTTCCACCTCTCGGAAAAGTCCCCTATAGGGATTTAGGGGTAAATATATAAAGAATAATTTTAAAATAAAACACATGAAAAGAGTATGTTTATTTGCCGCATTAGCGGTTGCGCTTTGCGCCTGTTCCGGAAATAAAAAAGCGGAAACGGTAGCAAACAGTGAAACATCGGATGTTGTATTGTCCGGCGAAGTTCCGGTTTATGAATTGGACAAATTATTGGCCGTGGCCGAAACGGAATTAGACAAAACCGTCAAAGTAGTCGGATATGTTACGCATACCTGCAAACATTCCGGTAAACGTTGCTTTATCGTGGGCGAATCCCAACAAGTTTCCATGCGCGTAGAAGCCAAAGGCGAAATCGGCGGATTCAATCGAGAATTAGTCGGCTCCAAATTGGAAATCGCCGGTATCCTGAAAGAACGCCGTTTGAGTCAGGAATATATCGAACAAATGGAAAAAGATGTAGAAGTTAAAAAACAAGAAGACGGCGCTGCCGAATCATGCGCCGCCGAACTGAGCAACATCAGCGACATGCGTCAATGGATGAAAGATCACAACAAAGATTATTACGTCATTTACTACATGGATGGCTTGAATTTTACCACGCTCGACTAAATGAAAATCGCTCACTGGTTACGGGTTATTCACCGCGATTTGGGGTTTCTGGTGGTAGGGGTTACCTTGGTATATGGAATTTCCGGCATCTTTCTCAATCATATGAAAGAGAAAGATCCGGCTTTCCGTACAGAAGAAAAGTCCGTGCACTTCCCTGCACGGCTTACGCCTGAAGCGTTGACCGTAGCTTGGAAGGCCGACCGGAGTTTGCCGCCGCTCAAAAAAATCTTTCCGATTGATGAAACACATTCCCGCCTGATGCTGGAGGGAGGAGTCGGCGTGTACAATTCCGCCGACGGACAGGTGGATTATGAAAGACACAAAAAACGGGTTTTTATCTACTGGATCAACCGTTTGCATTACAACAAAGTCGGACATTGGCATCCCGTTGC
>JAITNQ010000213.1 GCA_031290435.1 Candidatus Symbiothrix sp.
AAGGCTAATTTGCGTGTCTCCTCTTCGGTAAGTTGCACGCCGTAATGTCCGCGGTTCAGGATTTGGAACAATTCCGTCTGGTCGGCATGAACATCGGTAGGAGCAAGCATTTTCATGTCGCTTTCGAGACCGGGATTACGCACGTAACGTTGTAACTGATAATACGATTCGGTGAACGCGCCGCCCTGATGCCTCCCTTCGGCATGGAGAATACCGGTACTCCATTGTGACATCATGCTATCGCCTTTCAGATAAGGGCGACCGGGTTTTGAACCGTCATGACACATTACGCAAGCGCGGTCTAAAATCGGTTGAACCTCGTGACGGAAGCCAACGCCCCGTCTTGGTCCGTAAAACTCTTTGATATTCTGTGGAGCAGAGGTCGAAGCAATCGTCTTTTTCGGTACGGGAGCAACATTTCGTTCTTCGTGACATCCAAGACAGGAGAGCGCTTCGCCGGGCATTGCCGTAAACCAACTGCGCATGATTTGCAGCGCTTTGCCGGTACTGTCCAAGGGTTGCAGGAAAATGGGCGTATTGCATGGCACGGTAAACATTGCCGAGCCGTCGGCTTCCACATTCACTTCGCCCAAAATACGTTTCACGTCACAGGGGCCATCCAGACCGTGCAAGCCCGGCGTTCCGCCCTGCGTCCACGGACTGAACGAATAGGAACCTACACGCAACTTTTTCACTGCGCCACGTGGAATGTTTTTCAAGCCGCCTCCGAAATACACGTCCTGCACAAAGACCGTAGCTGTCTTGCTTTCCGGCTTGATACGGTCGGCGATATATGTTGGTTTTTCGGTTTCGCCCAACAGGGTAGCTTCGAAAAATCCCGCTCCTTCTTTTTGTATCACCGGGGTGATATTGTTGAATACGTCAACCAGATATACGCCCCAAAGCGATTCGGGAGAGGCTTTCATACTGACCAGAAAATATTTCTCGCTCAAGGGATAAGGTTGCAGGAACTGAGGCCAGACGCCGTCAGCCAAACGGTCGCGCATGACATGCTCTACTTTCTTTCCTCGATACGGTATTTCGGCGGTTACATTGTCGGGGTCATGGCGTTCTTTGCTGGGATCGACTATCAACAAACGTCCGCTGCGCGATGTGCCGTGATGTCCGGTGGCAATGCCGACAATGGCGTTGTTGCTGCTGCCGGGAATGGAGCGGGCGCCGAAAAAGGCTGTGGGAAAATACGAGCCGGAGCCATAATATGCCGTTTGGTTTGTCCCGTCGGGGTTCATGGCAAACAGCATCCGCCCGTAAGTGTGCGGAAGATCGGAATATTCCCAACGCTGGTAGAGTATCTGTCCGTTGCTCATCATCACCGGGTTCCAGTTACTGTCCTGGTCGAAAGTAAGCTGGCGGCTTTTTCCGGTTGCCGGGTCATAGAGAAACAGCCCGCACATCTTATCCCATCCGTTGGTACACGGCAATCCGAGAAAAGTGGCGGTGGAACAGAAAATATATTTGCCATCAACGGTATAGCATCCGTCGAAGCTATCGAAATCTTTGTAGGTATCGGGGGTTATTTGATGTGATT
This sequence comes from Candidatus Symbiothrix sp., assembly GCA_031290435.1. Lineage (GTDB taxonomy): Bacteria > Bacteroidota > Bacteroidia > Bacteroidales > Azobacteroidaceae > Azobacteroides. The sequence goes on from JAITNQ010000213.1 coordinate 1,550, forward strand.
TTCCGGTTTTCAAGTCCAGCTCAAACAATTGCCAGTGGTCGCTTGTTCCGATGGAAGAATACATCAGCCGGTCGCCGGAAAAGTGCATCTCCACATCCGAAATGATGGAACTGTCGCCGGGGTGATACAATTCTTTTTCCTTGATATCGGAGCCGAAATCGCTAAGCGCAATCAGCGAGTTATCCCATCCGTTTTTGGGTTTGTGGAACGCGGAATTGTTCTGAAAATTATGCTGTGCAAGTCCGGCGGCGCCATTCATCCGTTTACGAGCATCTGTTGCAAAACGCCGTTCGATAACCACAATCTCCTTGTTTTTCAAAAGCGGATTGGCAAGCAATACTTTGTCGAGTTCGTCAAGCAAAGTTTCCGCTTTTTCGAGCGAAGTCTTGTCGCCGGATCTGAGGCCTTCGAGCAAGGTTTCGCGGTTGGAAGACAAGTCATTCAGCGCCTTTTCCCACTTGCCGGCAGGCGTTTTCATATCGTCTGTAGCCATGCGGAAGGCTATCGGGTCGAATAAACTAAGTCTTAGCAAAATATCCTGTTGTGAATATTTCGTTGCCATACCGGTGATAGTATATAAAAGTAAGCCTAACAAAAATATACCTTTTCTCATAATGATTTATTCCACCGTTATTTGTCCTTTTAAGATAATATCCTCAGCGTTTTTATTAATCATAAGGTCAAAAGTTCCGGGTTCGAATACAAATTTCAGGTCTTTATCCCACAATCCGAAACTGCGGTAAGGAAGAATTAGTTCCACCTGTTTGCTTTCGCCCGCGTCGAGCGTAACCCGCTTGACGGCTTTCAACTCTTTAAGAGGGCGGGAAACGGAAGCATATTCGTCGTGCAGATAGAGTTGCACCACTTCGTCTCCTTTCCTTGTACCGGTATTTTTCACTGTGACCAAAACTTTCGTATCGCCGTCTTTGGTCACCTTTTCGGGAACAATCAAGTCTGAATATTCGAAAGTCGTATAACTCAATCCATAACCAAACGGAAACAGCGGTTTGCCGTCGTCATCCAAATAGCTGTAACCGCGTCCAGAAGGTTTGAAATAATAATAAATCGGTATTTGTCCCGCATGACGCGCCCAAGTTATCGGCAAACGACCGCCGGGATTGTTGTCTCCGAACAAAGTTTCCGCAATGGCCGTACCGCCTCTTTCTCCCGGATACCAAGCTTCAAGCACCGCATCGACTTTGTCCACCCAATTGTGAATATCGATGTAAGAGCCGTTTTGCAATACGACAATAGATTTTGCACCGGCGCTGCTGATTTCTTCAATCATTTTTTCCTGATCGATTTCAAAACTCTTTTTAACTCCGGCATCTACAATATGAGCGTGTTCCAGACTTTCCGGCGCTTTCATCGTGCGTTTGGGCAAAGTCAAAATACTGCGGTCTTGACCTTCGCCTTCCTGAATGGA
>JAITNQ010000225.1 GCA_031290435.1 Candidatus Symbiothrix sp.
CTACGACCCATAAAGGTGAAATTAACTTTGCCTTTAGCGGCATGGATACCTACGATGCACGTATCTTCCTCTTGGATACCGAAACAAACAGGGAAATCGAACTGACGGACAAGGAACAATACGAATACAAGTTCGATTATGTACCGGAACAGTCCGCTGGAAAAACAGTCGCCAACGAAAGCCGTTTCTTTATCCGGTTGCATAAAGTTACCACCGACATCGAAACGATTGTATCGGAAGCCGTCCGGATATATGCACCCCGTCCCGGAACCTTGCAAGTGGTATCGACGCATCCGCTACATCAAGTGACGGTGTATAACCTGCAAGGCGCAAGTATTTATAATGCACAGGTTCAGACCAATACACACAAGGTAGAAGGTCTTGTCGGCGGCGTTTATATTGTAAAGGTGGTAAGCAATAATACCGTGACTACGGAAAAGGTGATTGTTAGAAACTAAGAATTTCCTCACCCCCGGCCCCTCTCCATTTTGAAGAGGGGAGTGTGGGGTGACTTAATGATGAATGATGAATCCCCAGACTTTCCAAGTTTTAAAAACTTGGAAAGTTTCCATTATTTGCATATTTATAAAATAATCAGTAAATTTGCATCATCAAAAAATATTTTAAAGAATTCTCTCTCAAGTGTAACCGGTTCCGGCTAAACATCCGGAGGGCGCGTTTGTGTGAGGAAAAATAATATGCCGAATAAAATAAGAACAAGATTTGCGCCAAGTCCGACCGGCTTTATGCATATCGGAAATCTGCGGACAGCGCTTTATGCCTTTTTGTTTGCGAAAAAAAACGGGGGCAAATTCATTTTACGTATCGAAGATACCGATCAGGAACGCTTGGTTGCGCATGCTTTGGAAACAATTTATAAAACCCTGCATCTTGCCGGATTGATTTACGATGAAGGCCCGGATGCAGGAGGCGCTTATGGCCCCTATATGCAAAGTGAGCGGAAGGCGATTTATGCGGAATATGCACAGCAACTGTTGGATTCCGGACATGCTTACCGCTGTTTTTGTACCAAGGAACGTTTGGAAACTTTGGTCGATGAATCTGGAAACCGTCGTTACGACAAGCATTGCCTGCACCTCAGTCAGGACGAAATAACCCGGAAAATGGCTTCCGGACTTGGGTATGTGATTCGTCAGCATGTTTCGCAAGAAGGACTAACTAATTTTTTTGACGCAGTATACGGCGAAATTTCGGTCGAGAACAAAGAACTGCATGACAATGTCCTGATGAAGTCCGACGGGTTTCCGACTTACAATTTTGCCAATGTGGTAGACGACCATTTGATGGCAATCAGCCATGTTTTTCGCGGCATGGAATACCTGAGCAGCACGCCCAACTACAACTTGCTGTACGAAGCTTTCGGATGGGATACGCCTCAATATGTACACCTGCCGCATATCATGCGCGATAAGCAGCATAAACTCAGTAAGCGATACGGAGACGCTAATTTTGAGGACTTTCTGGATAAGGGATTTTTGCCGGAAGCCGTGTTGAATTACGTCGCTTTGTTGGGCTGGAATCCCAAAAACGATCGGGAAAAATTTTCGTTGGAAGAATTGACGGCGTATTTCGATATATCCGGTATCTCAAAGTCGCCGGCCGTATTTGACGAAATAAAATTGCGTTGGCTCAATTCGTTGTATATAAAAGAAATGCCTTTTGACGAGTTTCACCGGCAAGCGCTTCCGTATTACAATATGTTATCACTGCCGGTAGACAGGAATCTGCTAAGTTGCTTATTACAGCCCCGAATCAGTGTCTTTTCCGATATTCCGGAACGCATCGGTTTCCTTACTGATTTCGAAGAGTACGATTTAAGTTTATTTGTGCAAAAAGAGGCTAAATCGGATTTAGCAATGGCAAAAACACTTCTACCGCATGTTATCGCCGTTTCGGAGGCAATTGAAACTTGGGAGAATGCTGTTTTATTCACAGCCTTTGAACCGCTTGTAGACAAAGTAGGCGTCAAGAAAAAGCAATTGTTCCATATAATCAGGATTGCAGTAACCGGATATGCAACAACGCCTTGCGGAGCAACGGAAGCCTGCGCCTTAATCGGAAAGGCAGAAAGCCTGAAACGTTTGAAATATTCTTGGGGTAGATTGTCATAAAGTCAGCATAAAATTTGGCGCATATCAAAATATGCGCTATATTTGCATCGTGGAAGCAAGGCCCATTCGTCTATCGGTTAGGACGCAAGATTCTCATTCTTGAAAGACGAGTTCGACTCTCGTATGGGCTACTTCTGTGATTATTTGTGTGCAAACAGCCTTGTTTTTGCCAATTGTTCGTAGGTCGTCCCCGGTTTTCCGTAATTGCAGTAAGGATGAATACTGATTCCGCCCCGAGGCGTAAAGACGCCTGTCACTTCAATGTATTTCGGTTCCATCAGATGAATCAAATCTTTCATGATGATATTGACGCAATCTTCGTGAAAAGCGCCATGTGAACGGAAACTGAACAGATACAATTTCAGACTTTTACTTTCAACCATTTTTATATCAGGAATATAGTCGATATAAACAGTTGCAAAATCAGGTTGTCCGGTAATAGGGCAAAGGCTGGTAAATTCCGGACAATTGAATTTTACCCAATAATCATTCTCCGGATGCTTGTTGATAAAAGTTTCCAAAACCTCCGGTGCATAATCTTGCCTGTATGCTGTTTTATTCCCCAATAAACGAAACTCCTCTTCCATATCCCTTAGTTTTTAGTTTTTAATTCCTCATACCCTCTCAACCCCTCATTACGCAGTTTACAAGCCGGACAATAGCCGCAACCTTCGGCAATAATTCCATTGTAACAAGTTAATGTATCGTTTTTAACGATTTCGAGCACGCCTAATTCATCGGCTAAAGCCCATGTTTCCGCTTTTGTCAGCCACATAAGCGGCGTATGGATAATAAACTGTTCATCCATAGCCAGATTGAGTGTTGCATTAGCCGATCGGATAAAGGTATCACGACAATCCGGATAGCCACTGTAATCGGCTTGTGAAACGCCGGTTACTATGTTTTTGATTCCGTGTGTACGGGCAATAACCGCCGCAAATGTCAGGAAAAATAAATTCCTTCCGGGAACAAAAGTGTTGGGGTAGGAATCTACCGGCTTTTCCTGATCCATAACCATAGCGTGATTGGTCAGTGAATTTTCTGATAAACAGCTGATTACATTCGCATCCAATACTTGAAACGGTACACCTGCCTTGTATGCGATTTTTTTTGCAAGCGCCACTTCAAGAGAATGGCGTTGCCCGTAAGTGATACACAAAGTTCTCACTTCTTTGAAGTTCTTTTTTGCCCAAAACAGGCAGGTTGTTGAGTCTTGTCCGCCTGAATGAAGGACGAGCGCTGATTGATTGTTTTGCATAATTCTTTGTTTTTTACGTGGTTAATCTAAGCTACACGATATTTTTAATTATTGAGATGATTGATTTAACCAAGGCAAAGGGTCTAATTTTGTCTGCTCTTTCCAGAGTTCGAAATGCAAAGTAGAATTACCTTTTTCATTATCGGTAAAAATTTTTCCCAAAACTTGACCTATTTTCACTTTATCTCCTTGTTTTACATATACTTGTTCAATGTTTGAATACAATGTCAGGTAATTTCCATGCCGGATAATAATAGAATTTTTGAATCCGGGGATGGTAAAAATTCTGGAAACGATACCCTCAAATACGGCATTTGCTTCATTATTGGGTGTTGTTTCTATTTCAATTCCGTTGTTATTCAACTTGACCAAAGAAAACTCTTCGTGCTGATAGATACCGAAATAGCCGACAATTTTATAATTACCTTTTAAGGGGAAGGGGAGTCTCCCTTTGTTCCCTTCGAAGTTGGACGACAGGCTTTTTTCTACCGGCGTCATAGCATAGCCGCCTTTTTTATCAGCTACCCGATTTTCGCTTCCGGCAACTTCCGCCTTTTTTTCGGATAAGGCAATTTCTTCGGCGATAATTCGCTCTATTTCCCGATTCAATGCATTGGCTTGGCGTTGTTTCTTGGCCAATTCTTCCATGAGTTTTTTCTTGTCTTTTTCAAGCGATTTAACCTCCTCATTTTGGGTCGATTTTTGCCGGTTTAGTTTATCTTCTTCCGTCCGGCGAATATCCAATAGTTCCAATTTTTTGTGACGATTATTTTCTAATATTGATTTTTCCGCCTGAATCTCATTTTGTTTTTCGACAATTTTATCCGCTTGTAATTTGTTCCAATTGGAAAATTCCTTCAAATAACGAATCCTGTGAATTGTCTGCGTAAAACTTTTTGCGGAAAGGATGAACAGCATATTCTCCTGAACATTTTTATGGAAATATATCTTTTGGACAGATACGGCATAATCCTTTTTCTTTTTTTCAATATCTTTTTCTAATGATTTAACAAGTGATTCCCTGAATGATATTTCTTTATCTAAAGCTTCAATTTCCTGATTCAAGACATTGATGACTTTTTTCCGGGAGTTGATTTGTTGCAAAAGCAAAGCCAAACGGTTGATGGCATTACTGGTAATCTTTTTGTTTTCATTCAATAACTGATTGGTTTGCTCAATTTCCGCCAATGCAGCCGATCTTTCTTTCTCCAAATTCCTTATTCTTGCCGATTGCTGTGCCGATAAGGAGAAAGTGGCAAATACCAAAAATAAGATTAGTTTGTATTTCATTCGTATGCTTGAATAAATTTAATTAGCTGATTTAAATCAATCCGGCGGTATTTTTGAGGTATAGCGTCATCCAATGCGATATCGGTATCTAAAATAACGTTGGAAAAAGACCAGTCCGTGCGAATCAAATCCGCTGGAAGGACAGCTTCCATCGTTATTTTCATTGGGAATAATTTTTTATTGGCGGTCAGACCAAAATCCTGATAGTTACAGTTCAAACCGGCTTCATTTTTATTTTTGTACACTTCCGTTTTGAGTATCCGGTTTCTGTAATCACTCGTAAAATCATAATGAATTCCTTGTTTATCGGTATTATGCAGGATAACGAGAAATGAATCTTCCTTTAAACTGAAAGAATTGTAATCTTCGGAATTGAATTCATTTTTCCCTGCAATAAACAATTGATTGGTAAGCAAAGCCTGCAAGCTATAATAGTCAAAATCAACAGGAGCTTCTTTCCGGAGATTGTCCGTTGTGTCGAGAAAGTAACGTTTGTTAATCCGGTCAATAATAATGACTTTCTCCGGACTTACGCTTATCCGTCCCGCTTCTGTTCCCAAAATGGGAATTCGCAGAGAGAGTTGAATCATTTTATCCTTTATGATTTTTAGCTGTGCATCGACGGTTGTATTATTTTCATTGCGTCCGGGTTTGATACTAAACCGCAAGGACGAAGAAAAAGTCCGGTAAGAAACCGCAGAAAATTGAATTGATTCAATCCGTTCTGTTTTATCGGCTTTCATCAATGCGATTTGCGTTGTTTGCCGACTTGTTTTGCAAGAACCGATAGTCAATACGATAGCAAGAAATACCATCAGGGCTGCTATTTTATTTTTCCGATTCATAATACATTCTATTTTTTATCTTTTTTTGAAGGATGCTTGTATCTTCCTCTTTGTCTTTTAATTCCAAGGCCTTTTCCCATTGTTGCACCGCCTTTTCCGTATTGCCTGTTTTAAACAAGATGTCTCCGTAATGTTCTAAGATATCCGGACTTCCTTCTTTATCATCCGATAAGGCTCCTTCAATATACAATTTAGAAAGAGAATAGTTTCCTCTTTGAAATAAAACCCATGCGTATGTATCAACGTAAGTCGGATTATTGGGTTCTGCCTTGATGCATTTGCTGCTCATCCTTTCGGCTTGTTCCAAGCGGACTTTATCCAAACTTAAAAAATAAGCGTAATTATTTAGTACAAATATATTATTCTCATTGTATTCCAATGATTTATCGTATGCATTATAGGCTTCTTCTTTTTGCCCCAATTGATAATAGCTATCACCGATTTGCGCATAAAAAGTAGAGAATGCATTTTTCTGCTCCGGTTCAATAAATGTAACCCCTTCTAAATACACATTCAAAGCATCTTTATATTCCTTTTTTTGAGAAAGAGACAATCCTTTGTAGAAATAAAATTCCGATGCATCCGGAAAATGGATTAAGGCCGAGTTGCAAAGGTCAATAACCCCATCCGGATTTTCTTTGCTGCTTGTTATATTTATCAACAGTCGCCATGCCATCAGTTCTTCAGGATTGGATTCGGTTATTGTTTTGAACTGGAACTCAGCTTCATCTACTTTATTGATGGATAGCAGGAATTGTGCATACATCAGATTCAGTTCCATTTCCTGAGAGTGTTGTTTCATGAGTGATTCGAAAAATTCGGTAGCGGTCTCCACTTTTTTGCTATCCCGGTTCGCAATACTGCTGATATATTTTCTTAAAATATCAAGTTTTGCGTCCATATCAAGCGCAGAAGCGTTTAATGCCGTTTCGATTGCGTTGTTTGCAGCTTCCTCGTTGCCTGTCTTTTCATAGTAATTAATCATAGAAATCGGATAATAGGGGCTTTGCGGATCAATCTGATATGCATTCCGGTAATAAAGCAAGGCCTTATCCGGTTCATTTTCATTCAGATAATGATTTCCTATCAATGCCGGATATTTTGCTTCCGAGGGATATTTAGCAGCTAATTTTTCTAATTCTTTCAAGGCATTTTCCTTTTGTTCTACATTCAGGTACAACTTGTATTTCTGCATAGAAAGCGCTTCGCTCATTCCCACATTATTTTCTAATGCATCCAAAGATTTTATGGATTTATCTATCTGTTTTTCGCGCAAATATAAATCACTAAGGAAAAAATGCAAATCGGCTCTGTCCGGATTATCTTTTACCAATTCCTCATAGTGTTGTATCGCTTCGGTATTTTTTCCGAAATCGCGGTAGATGCTTGCTAAAGAGACTTTGTATTCAAAATTTTCGGGATTGTAATACACCGCCTTTTTCAAAACATCAATTGCCAAAGAATCTTCCTGTAAAAACAGGTAATAATCAGACAAATGAGCCAAAACTACCGAAGAAGTGGAGTCGATTAAAAGCGCATGTTGCAAAGCATGGAAAGCATCGCTGTGTCGCTCGTTTTGCTTCAGACGAATGGCTTCCATGAAAAAATAGTTAAATTTCTGTTTTTGAAAATAGTCCTTATCACTTGCTGCGGGGCTTCTGTCATCTGCAAACGCAGGAACTCCGGCGAATAAGGCAAATAATATAATTGTTATTTTTTTCATTTTATGCACCTGTATGACCAAATCCACCTTCACCTCTCTGTGTTTCATTCAAGGCTCCGGTTTGTTCCCATTCCACCCGCTCATGTTTCGCTACCAGCATTTGGCAGATTCTTTCTCCGTCATTGATAACAAATGGGGTGTTGGAAAGATTAACCAAAATCACTTTTATCTCTCCCCTGTAGTCCGAATCAATGGTTCCCGGCGTGTTAACCAAGGAAATACCATGTTTAATGGCCAAGCCGCTTCTCGGACGAATCTGCGCTTCATAGCCCACCGGCAACTCAATAAACAAGCCTGTCGGCACCAACGTTCTTTCCAAAGGGCCTAAAGTAACGGGAGCGGCTATGTTTGCCCGCAAATCCATTCCTGCCGAATGGAGCGTTTCGTATTCCGGCAAAGCATGTTTTGATTTGTTGATGATTTTTACTATCATGGATGTTCGAATTTTCTACAAAAGTAGTAATAAATTACGGAATAGGCTTGATATTTTTTGAGTAATTCCTAATTATGGTGTAAATCCAAATCAGAGATAGCGTGGAAAATAAGACTCCCGTCATTGAAAACAGCAAAATTCCCAAACCGAAATTCATGAAATGGATACCGGCATACAATGCCAGCCAGCGCAACAGCAAATAGAAAACTTCTAACCACAAGGTCTTGTTTTGTTTGTTAAAAACGATGAAAATGGAATTTAACGGCGCTGTTGCCAGCATCAGAAACATCCAAGGCAGGAGGTAACGGAAATAAATTCCCGATTCTTCCCATTTCGCACCTAAGACGATGCAAAACAAAGGTTCAGCAATGAAAGAAGCGAGTATGAAAAATGGTAAAATATACATACAGATACTTTTACAATAAGTTTTCAATAAGGGAAAAATAGGTTTTCCATCTCTTCTGCAAGAAGTGATATTTTCAAAAAATGTTGAAAAAAGAGAACTTGTAATAAGACTTACCGGCGTATATATAATGATGAAAGCCATTGAGTAAAGACCGATTTTCTCCTCATTGAAAAAACCGATTAAATAGAGAAAGGGCAGATTGGTTGAAAAAGAACTGAGGAAAGTCCGGCTCAAGTTAAACACAGGGAACGCTTTGTATTGCCATGCCACATATTTTTCCTCTGCCCATTTGCCTTTCAATGCCATTTTAACCGATTTGGTCAATGGCCTATATGAAAAAGCGGAAATAAATAAGGCGACCACGTTCGAAAGAATTAAGCCGATGCCGGTCCATGCTAAAAATCCTGTCAACAACCGGAGAGTGGTATTTACCACATTTTTTAGCACATTGGAAGAGGCGATCAACTTGTATTTTTTTTCCCGGTTCGCGAGGTTATTCAATAAAAAGAGCAGGCCGGAAATAAAAACAGTGAACGGAATATAAAGCCAATACACTTCTATTTTACTTATTCCGAAGAGGTGCAAAACCGGTTTTCTGAAAAAGGACAATACTACCAATAGGACAATAGAAAAGAGGCTGAGCCATTTGATTGAAAATCCCAGCAGATTGGAAGTCTCCTTTTTGTTTTTAGCGACCACCAAAGATTCCTCATACCGACCCGTAGCAATGGTTATCAACAATGCACAAACGCTTGTAAATGTTGAAAATACACCAAAATCAGCTTGCGAATAAATGCGAGCCAGAATTGGATAAAACAGAAAAACAATTCCTTGTCCGAGAATATTTCCGCTCAATAAGACGGAACTGTTCCGGACAATTTCGGATTGAAACAAGGATTTAAAATGTAAACCTTTCATAATCTGCCTGCAAAAGTAACGAAAAAAAGAAGTTCAACTATGTAAATATAAAAAAAATTATCAATTCACTTTCAAATATGAATAAATTTCACGAAATTTGTCAGCCTTAACAAACATCTAAAAACAAGAGAACATGACAAAAAGTGCATTACAAATTGCGAGGGCTAGCTATAAGCCCAAAGTTCCAAAAACATTGGAAGGTATAGTAGCCATTCAGGAGGGACAAGCCACGCAGGCTGTCTCAGACCAGGAAGAGATTAAAAGGCTTTTTCCCAACACTTATGGAATGCCTGTAATTGAATTTGTAGAGGGGGTAGAAAAAAAATCTTATTCACCTGTTAATGTGGGTGTTATTCTATCAGGTGGTCAGGCTCCCGGCGGACATAATGTGATTGCCGGTATTTTCGACGGCATCAAAGAAATGAATCCGGCAAGCCGTTTGTATGGTTTCATCTTAGGCCCCGGCGGATTGGTCGACCATAAGTATATGGAACTGACGGCCGATATTGTCAACGAATACCGCAATACCGGCGGTTTCGATATCATCGGTTCGGGACGTACCAAATTAGAAACCAAAGAGCAATTCGAAAAAGGATTGGAAATCTTGAAAAAATTGGCTATCTCGGCTTTGGTTATTATCGGAGGAGACGACTCCAATACCAATGCTTGCGTGTTGGCCGAATATTATGCCCAAACCGGCGTCGGCGTACAGGTAATCGGTTGCCCGAAAACCATTGACGGCGACTTAAAAAACGAGATGATAGAAGCGTCTTTTGGTTTTGATACAGCTTGTAAAGTGTATTCAGAGGTTATCGGCAATATCCAGCGTGATTGCAATTCCGCCCGCAAATACTGGCATTTCATCAAATTGATGGGTCGTTCGGCTTCGCATATCGCTTTGGAATGCGCCCTACAGGTACAGCCCAATATCTGTATTATTTCGGAAGAAGTGGAAGCGAAGAACCAGTCCTTGGACGATGTTATCAACGATATAGCGGACAGAGTTGCCCAAAGAGCCGAACAAGGTAACAATTTCGGAACGGTTCTGATTCCCGAAGGTCTGATTGAATTTATTCCGGCCATAAAAAAACTGATGGCCGAATTGAACGATTACTTGGCGAACAATGAAGAAGAATTCAAACGGGTGAAACGCTCTCAGCAAAGGGCGCATATCATAGATAAACTCAGTCGGGAAAACTCAAAAATTTATGCCAGTTTGCCGGAAGCCGTTGCCCGTCAGTTGACTTTAGACCGTGACCCGCATGGCAATGTACAAGTTTCTATGATAGAAACAGAGAAATTATTGGCCGAAATGGTAGGAAACCGTTTGGCGGAATGGGCTATAGAAGGAAAATACAAAGGCAAATTCGCTTCACAGGTGCACTTTTTCGGTTATGAAGGCCGTTGCGCCGCGCCCTCCAATTACGATGCGGATTATTGCTATTCTTTGGGATTCACGGCTGCAGGCTTAATTAGTTTCGGTAAAACCGGCTATATGTCATCGGTCAGAAACACTACGGCGCCCGCAGCAGAGTGGATTGCAGGAGGCGTACCCATCACGATGATGATGAATATGGAGCGTCGCCAAGGAGAATTGAAACCGGTAATACAGAAAGCGCTGGTAAAATTAGACGGTGCGCCTTTCAAAGAATTTGCCGCTCATCGGGATGCATGGGCTATCAATACCGATTACGTTTATCCGGGGCCTATCCAGTACTTCGGTCCAACGGAAGTCTGCGACCAACCGACAAAGACTTTGCAGATAGAGCAGAAAGCACAATAATAATACATGATTTCTTATGTCAGTAGTTAATCGTTTCCTAAAATACGTTTCCTTCGATACCCAATCGAATGAAACCTCCGCTACCACGCCGAGTACGGAAAAACAAATGAACCTTGCCCTTGCTTTGAAAGAAGAGATTGAGGCTATGGGTTTAACGGAAATTTCCTTAGACGAACATGCCTATCTAATGGCTACTTTCCCCGCCAATACAGAGGCAAAAATTACGACTATTGGCTTCATTGCCCATTTGGACACCAGTCCCGATATGTCGGGAGAAAATGTAAAACCGCGTATTGTAGAAAATTACGATGGAAAAGAGATTGTCTTGAATGAGAAAGAAAAGGTGGTGCTTTCTCCATCTATGTTTCCCGAATTGTTACAACATATAGGAGAAGATATCATCGTAACCGATGGAACGACCCTGCTGGGTGCGGACAACAAAGCCGGTATTGCCGAAATCATGACGGCGATTCAATACTTGATAGACCATCCCGCAATCAAGCATGGGAAAATCCGTATTGCTTTCAATCCAGATGAAGAAATCGGTATGGGCGCCTCGAAATTTGATGTAGTCAAATTCGGTTGTGAATGGGCTTACACCATGGATGGCGGAGAAATAGGGGAGTTGGAATACGAAAATTTCAATGCCGCCGCCGCAGTTGTAAAAATTAAGGGACTGAATGTGCATCCCGGTTATGCCAAAAACAAAATGGTCAACGCAAGTCTGATTGCCGCCTTGTTTGCCGGAATGCTTCCCTCGCAGGAGCGACCGGAGCATACCGAAGGTTACGAAGGATTCTTTCATTTGACCGGAATGACAGGAACGGTAGAAGAAGCGACTTTGTCTTACATTGTCCGCGACCACGACAAAACGAAATTCGAACACCGTTTGCAGTTGCTTCAGAACGTTACGGATTACTTGAACAAGGCCTATTCGGAAGGAACCGTTCAATTGGAAATCAAGCAACAATACCGCAATATGCGCGAGATAGTGGAACCGCAGCAACACATCATCGAGCTGGCAAAAAAAGCCATATCTGAAGTGGGGATTGAGCCGCTTGTTCGCCCGATTCGCGGAGGTACGGACGGCGCACAACTCTCGTTCAAGGGTTTACCCTGTCCTAATATTTTTGCCGGCGGACTCAATTTTCACGGAAGATACGAATGGATTCCTGTTCAATCAATGGAAAAAGCGGTAAAAGTAATAGTGAAGATTGTAGAGCTGAATGCCAATCTGTATTAAATCTTTTCATTGGATTTGAAATAATATTTAGTTATAACTGAATAATCGGTAAACATAATGGGAAATAAAGAAAGATTACTTGCATCTATTTGTTACAATTCATTTGACAAGCCGGTATGAACAAAAAAAGTAGAGTCAAAAGAGAATAAAGGAAGATAATCCTTGGTAAGATGATTCGCAATAGAAGGGATTGTTACTTTTTTTATAATATCATTTTTAGATTTAGCATAAAAAGAAATCGTAGGCTCCATTTCTTTTTCGCTTGTTGAAAATAAGACAAATAAATCTTTGCTGACAGGCATAAAATTACGATTGTAATACTTTCCGTTTCCATTATAAGAAGAAAAAAATTCTTCTCCATTAAAAAAGGATTTTAATTGCCCATTTTCGTCATAACAGCGAATTTCGGCGTTATTCTCATTGCCGAACACATAATAACCATTCTCTTCATCAACAGATAACAGATGATAGTAATCATTACGATGTAGTAACGGAATTATTTCTATTTTGGAAAAGAAATCGTCGAAATTAAGGACACAGGCAGTGTCTATATCAATAGAAACCAAATCATAAGCTAAAGGTTTTCCAACAGGTATTTCGTCAATATCGACCGACAATACTTTATTTTCTTCCTTGCCTTTACAAGCAAGAAACAGCAGAACTGACATAGCGCCTCAAAAAAAAGTTTGAACCTTAAACCAGGGCCAACGCACAAAAAACATATAATCTTCACAGTTATCAACCGATACTCAAGGGTTATTAACAGGGTAAATTAAGATTTCATTTTGAAGGTTAGTTATCAACAAAAAAAGATGAACATTGTTGAAAAGTATATGGGCGCAGGGATTGAAAGATGCGCAGATATTGGAGCGGGTAATAGCATATCCCGTCATTGACACCACTGTCAGTGAAAAAGGACACTGACGGATAGAAACCCTTCGCTGTCAGGTTTTTGAAAAAGGTTTGATAAAATCAAAACGCCTCAGAGCTGCTTGGAGTAAGGATTTCCTGATTAGCTTGCGGCACTGAAAATTTTAATGCGTTGACCATGATCTACGCCCAAACTCTCTCTAATCTTTCTGCGTGTTCTTTTATCTATTTCATCGCTTCATTTATCAATTTCCCGACTTCCTTGTTGAAATTTTTCTCGTTAATGCCGGTTACTTTTTCCAATATCTTGAAAAAGTTTTCTTTCTCTTTATACATATTTCCACTCGACAACAGTTCCACGACAGCCGAAAACCCTTGCTCTTTCTCAATTTTCCGAGTGATTAGCGCATTTACAAATTGTGTAACCGTTAAATCCTTTTCCCGACTTCCGTAATTGTACGAATCGAAATAGAGTTTCAACCAATCGGTATTTTTGTCGTAAGGCAC
>JAITNQ010000035.1 GCA_031290435.1 Candidatus Symbiothrix sp.
GCAGAACATTACAACAATAAAACTTATTTCAATCTGTGGAAAAAACAAGAACTTTATCCGACAGTACAGGAAGTGGAACGTACCGTCGCAATTCGTAACCCATTGATATGGATGTGAAATCGGATATGAAAAATTCTTGAATAACGCTACTGAGATATAGGATTTTAAAGAATAGGACTATAAGATTCAATTATGATCTAATAGCGGGATTTGATAATTTCAATCAATTCATTTATCTCTCTCTCCGAAAAATTAGCTAATTGGTTTGCAATTCCTTTTATGTCTTTCTTTTTGTCATTACATCCAAAATAATCGTATTTTTTAAGTAAATTCCAATAGGTTTCATTTTTAATAGTTCCAATTTCATCATCAGATAATATTTTTTGCAAGGAGATGAAGAAAATTTTTTTTTCAGTTTCGTTTGGAGTTAATAAATTAAAGCCTGTTTTTCTCGCATAAAGCCAAATGCGGCGAATCATTCGTAACAATTCACAATTAAGTCCTAATTTATTTAATGTGGGAATATCTCCTTTGTTTCCTTTCCAAATAGCAAACCCATCACTCTTATATTCAACTTCATTTGTGATTGTATTGTATAAAATAAACGGCTCTACATATTTATCTCCTCTGTAATTATTACAATGAGTAGCAGAAGCAGAGCGAGAAATTTTTCCATTGCATGAAACAGTCAGATTCTGATAAGCAATTGTGTGCGGAAATGGCGGAAATTTATCTTTTTCCTCTTTAATAAAGTCATCCGCAAAACATACATTTTCATTACTCAAAACGGTTTCTGGTGATAGGTATTCTTCAAACGCTTTTTTATCCTGTATTTTATTCGGGATTAGATGTTCCAAAGTTTTTTCTTCCGATGAATCCAAATTACGCATACAATAACAACAGCGATTATTTTGTTCTTTCATTAATATCGTCCTCAACAATTCATACGACTGTTGACTTTTTTCATTTTTATCACTTCTGAAAGTGTTATATAAGTCTTTAGGGTAAGGCCGGTCGTCTGTCTTTAATCGTTGTAAAAATGATATTACAACAGCCTCTCCTTCTTTTTTTAATTTGGTTTTGTCAATAAATTCCATAGTTGTGATTTTTATCTAAAGTTTTCGGTAGCGTTCGTTTTCTTCGCCAAGAGCATCCTTTAGCTTATTTTTCAGTCGTTCTATCATTGTTACATCTTCAGCGCTTTTCCAATATTGGTAGGCTTCTATCAATTCATTAATATGAGAATTTCGATACGGAGCATCCATCCAATCTTTTAATCCGGAGTTGTAATCAATGCCGTATAAATCATCTATTTTCTCGTTTTTGTATTCATCGTCTGCTTTATACAGTTTGTAAATCACATTTTCATTATTTTGTTTAAAGTTGGTAATTACAAGAGGAGAATGAGTAGATATAATAAATTGTATTTTTGGGAAAGTTGTCTTTAATCCTGTTAAAATTTCCTGCGTAATAGAAGGATGAAGATGCAGTTCAATTTCATCAATAAGTACTATTCCTGTTGGATCGCAATTAGCGTTAAGCAAATAGGATCGGTTTGCAATGTCAAACACAATGGAAAAGATACGCTTATAACCTTGTGGCAATTGATTAAAAGGAATAGAATTTCCATTCTTAAACAGCACAATAAGTACATCGTCTTTCCCTCTGGTTTCTATTTCTAATCTTTCTATTTCAATATCATCGGAATTAATGCTTTTCGACATTGAATTGGAGAAATTAATCAATTTTTGATCAATTAACTTTATATAATTCTTATCTCCTTTTCCATTCTCCCATTTTGTATTTTTCCACTGCATGGTATAATACTGCACCCAAATCTCCGTACAGTTTTTTTCTTCATCCCACTTATAATACCCAGCATTTCGAGGTAAGGCATTTCCCGAATTAAGCATTTCCTGAATTTTAGTGCCTATATTAGTTGTAACATGTGGATATGAGTCTGAAAAATAAGAAAATATAGGTAGTCCTTTTGTAATTTCATTATCTTTACTGTAATTTCTCCAAAACCGTTTGTTAGCATCTCTATACAAGGAATCTTTTAATCCGGAGGATGAATATTCCTTCTGAAATTTCCATTCTATTTTTTCTTCCATTTCAACAGCAGCAGCTTTTATAGAAACAGGATAGCAATAATCTCCGTTATCACCTTCATATTTATACCTTGCGTCGGTTGCTGAAAAACTTTCAACTTTTTGGTCTGAACTTGCAATAAAATCATATTGAAGTTCACCCTTATTTTTGGAAAAGATAAAACTTAATGATTGTTTTATGGCAGTAATAAGGTTTGTCTTACCCATGCCGTTTTTCCCAATCAATATGGTTGTCTCTTTTCCAAAATCTATCGAGTAATCTTTGAAATTTCGATAGTCGGTTAATTGAATACTTTTAAGTTTCATTTGTTATATACGCTTGTTTTTTACTCCTATAAAGTACGATATGTCAAATTTGTTAATTTTCAAGACGACATATAGACTTCACAATTTCTTAAACAAAGGTAATTATTTTTTTCATACTTTTTTGTTTTTGATTCTTTTTCCCACAAACTGGCCGGCGACAGCCAAAGCAATAAACAACGGGATGAACAATCTATTGGTTTCTAAATACATCCTGAGGGCGATTATGAAGGGAACGGAAATGTGAACAATCAAAATCCATGGAAACGAAAATTTTTTGTAATGTTCCCTCCAAATCCCCACAGGAATGTTTATCCCAAAACTGAGAGCGGATAAAATAATACTTGTCACCTTATTCTACCACCAACATTTTATCACCAACGGTAACTTTATCGCCGTTCACTACATACACCTCTTTTACTTCACCATCAATAGGGCTACGAATTTCGTTTTCCATTTTCATGGCCACCAGCACGCAAAGCGGATCACCGGCTTTTACGATATCGCCCGGGTTCACATAAACCTTGAGGATGACGCCCGGCATCTGAGCCCCTATCACCTGTCGGCCGATAACAGCCGATTGGGTGCGGGACAAGCGCATCTTTGTCAGTTCGTCGATAACTTTTACCTGAAAATAATCGCCTTTGTTTTTTACTTCGTATACGGAATCTCCCAGACCTGTTATCTGAACGCCATGCGACCGATGGTTCATGATGATGGAATGAATTAAATCTCCGCCGACATTGTAATCCACTTCATAAATCTTCCCATCTACCGAGACTTTTTTTACAGGCCCGTCTTCCAAAATTTCAACTTTAAATTCGACATCCGGCATATCGCTCAATGTCGTATAATAACTTGCTAATGCTTTCGACATAAATTTATCTTCCCAGTTTTAATAGTTATTTACTGCCATTTGTAGTTTACCATAATATTTCCAAAGCGATTCGCCGACCAAAGGTACGGTTGTCGCACGAGCGGCCGCTTCTTTTTCTCCTTCGAAATGTTTCAGGGCGGCTGCAATGATAGCGACGGTGGGGTCGCTGTTCTTGCGGCGTTTCAATTCCTCAATATCAAATTTTGCATCAATAAAGGTTGTATCGTAATTTCCCTTTAGGAAAGTTTTGTTTTGCAAAACCCTCAGATGGAAAGGAATAGTCGTTTTGATACCGAGTATTTTGTATTCGCGCAAAGCTCTTTTCATATTGGAAATAGCCGATTCGCGGTTACGTCCCCAAGTACATAATTTGGCAATCATGGGGTCGTAATGTAAGGACACCTCAAATCCGGCATAAGCTGCGCTGTCCAAGCGGACATTACGTCCTTCAGGCGCTTCACGTACCCGGATAATGCCGGGAGAAGGCATGAAATTGTTTTCCGGATCTTCGGCATAAATCCTGCATTCGATGGCGGCTCCACGAAATTCGATTTCTTCCTGTTTGTAGGGTAGGGGACTTCCCGATGCCACCAAAATCATATCACGTACCAAATCGACGCCGGTACATTCTTCCGTTACCGGATGTTCCACTTGCAGGCGGGTATTCATCTCAAGGAAATAGAAATGCTGGTCTTTGTCCATCATAAACTCCAAAGTGCCGGCGCTGTAATACCCGATTTTTTTGCAGGCTTGTACAGCGACTTCCAATATTTTTTTCCGGGTTTCCGGCTTGACGAAAGGAGAAGGCGTTTCTTCTATCACTTTCTGGTTTCGCCGCTGGATGGAACATTCCCGTTCGTAGAGATGGATCACGTTTCCGTATTTATCGCCCAATACCTGCACTTCGATATGATGGGGATTTTCGATGTATTTTTCAATATAGATAGCATCGTTTCCGAACGAATTGCCCGCTTCTGAACGCGACATCCGGAAGGCAGCGTCCACTTCTTCTTCTTTGCGCACCAGACGCATACCTTTTCCACCACCGCCGGCAAGCGCTTTCAACATAATCGGGTAACCGACTTCTTTGGCTACTTTTTTGGCTTCTTCGGCATCGGCGACCGGTTCTTTGGTGCCCGGAACGATTGGTACACCTGCGTCTTGCATGATTTTACGCGCTTCTGTTTTGATACCCATTTTGGCAATGATATCTGCACTCGGGCCGATAAAAATCACACCTTCTTCTTCACAACGACGGGCAAAAACGGCGTTTTCCGATAAAAATCCGTATCCCGGATGAATGGCTGCGCCCGTTTTTTTTGCGATTTCCAGAATCAAATCCGGCTTGAGATAAGAGGTGTCCGATTCATCTTCAGAAATACAGTAAGCTTCTTCAGCATATCGTACATGTAATGCAGCCCTGTCTACATGCGTATAAATGGCCACTGTTGGTATTTCCATGACACGGCAAGTACGGAATATACGCATCGCTATTTCACCGCGATTGGCGACTAAAACTTTCTTTATCATAATCTTAAAGTGGTAAGTTTGAATGTTTTTTAGGTGGATTGGATTGCCGTTTGTTGGCGAGCAATTCAAAACTACGAATCAAGCGTTGGCGGCTCACGGAGGGTTCAATGACTTCATCAATGTATCCAAGTTCGGCGGCGCGGTAGGGATTGGCGAATTTTTCGCGGTAATCTTCCTGCAATTCTTTTCTTTTTGCCTCCGGGTCTTTTGCCTCGGAAATTTCCTTCCGGAAGAGAATATTTACTGCTCCATCGGCGCCCATCACGGCAATTTCTGCTGTAGGATAAGCGTAGTTGAGGTCGGCGCGGATATGTTTCGAACTCATCACGTCGTAGGCTCCACCGTATGCTTTCCGGGTAATCAACGTTACTTTCGGAACAGTCGCTTCGCAATAGGCGTATAACAACTTGGCGCCGTGGCGGATGATTCCGTCGTATTCCTGATTGACGCCGGGAAGGAAGCCCGGAACATCGACCAAGGTCAGTAAAGGAATATTGAAGGCGTCACAAAAACGAACAAAGCGGGCTGCTTTGACCGAGGCGTTGATGTCGAGGGTGCCGGCCATAGCGGCAGGCTGATTGGCCACTACGCCGATCGTTTTGCCGTTCAGGCGGATAAAGCCGATCACAATGTTTTTGGCATATTCTTCCTGAATTTCGAAGAAGTTTTCATCATCTGCAATGCTCGTGATTAACTCCTTGATATCATAGGGCTGATTCGGATTGACCGGAATCAATAAATCCAAAGAAGTATCTACGCGATTCGGACTGTCGGTTGTGGGTACAAATGGCGGTTCTGCCATGTTATTGTTCGGGAGAAAAGAAATTAATTCCCTGATTTTCAATATACAATCCAAGTCATTGTCGGCCGAGAAATGCGCAACGCCCGATTTCTCCGTATGAATTTCGGAACCACCCAATTCATTCTTCGTCACATCTTCCTGGGTTACACTTTTCACTACATCCGGTCCGGTAATAAACATATAACTGCTTTCTTTCACCATAAAGATATAGTCTGTGAGGGCGGGCGAATAGACGGCTCCTCCGGCGCAAGGCCCCATGATGGCGCTGATTTGCGGGATGACTCCCGACGCCATTGAATTGCGTAAAAATATATCGGCATATCCGGCCAAGGAACGGACGCCTTCCTGAATACGCGCTCCGCCTGAGTCGTTCAATCCGATTACAGGAGCGCCTACTTCCATCGCCATATCCATGATCTTGCATATCTTACGGGCGTATGTTTCCGACAAAGCGCCGCCGAAAACCGTAAAATCCTGTGCAAAAACAAAAACCGTGCGTTTGCCGATTAGACCGTAGCCTGTAATTACTCCGTCACCCAAAGGACGTTGTTTCTCTAACCCGAAATCGTAGCACTTGTGCGTCACGAACTTGTCAATTTCTACGAAAGTGCCTTTTTCAAGCAATTGTTCGATTCTTTCACGCGCTGTCAATTTCCCCGAAGCGTGCTGTTTGGCAATCCGGCCCTCTCCGCCGCCCAACTCAGCCTGCTGATTTAATCTCTTTAATAATTCGATTTTTTCTTTCATGATTGTTTGAAACTATATTTGTACAAAGATACTTTTAAAATTTGACATGATAATTATAGATTTCAGTCAAATCTTTTCAAAATTAATTCATATATAAAATAAATTAATTAAAAATGCATTATTTTTGCTTGCAATATGAAAAATCGTGTTTTTCGCAGGATAATCGGAAATATTTTCAGCCTTGAATTTTTCTGCTGACACAAAATATTAAATATTGTTTTTTACTGCCGGAGATGAAAAAAATCAATGATTTTATTTGAAGAAATGTATATTTTTTTGTAATTTTGCAGCGCAAAAGGATTGAAATAACTTACAGATAGAAATATTTTATTTTTTAATTTATCAATAAACATACTCAAAAATGATTAAAGTAGGTATAAACGGTTTTGGCCGTATCGGCCGTATGGTATTCCGCGCAGCGGTTTATAATTTTGCTAATGATATTGAAGTTGTAGGTATCAATGACCTTCTGGCTGCCGATTATTTGGCGTATATGCTTCAATATGATTCTGTACACGGACGTTTCAAAGGAGAAATTTCCGTAGTTGGAAATTATTTGGTAGTGAACGGGAAAAAAATTCGTTTGACAGCCGAAAAAGATCCAGCTAATCTGAATTGGTCTGAAGTGGGCGCCGAAGTTATCGTCGAATCTACCGGTTTTTTCCTAACGGACGAAACAGCCCGCAAACATATCGAAGCCGGTGCGAAAAAAGTAATCTTATCGGCTCCGTCGAAAGATGCAACCCCGATGTTTGTTTATGGTGTAAATCATAAATCGTATGCAGGTCAAGACATTATATCCAATGCTTCCTGTACGACCAACTGTTTGGCTCCGATTGCCAAAGTGTTGAACGATAAATTCGGTATCGTCAAAGGTTTGATGACTACGGTTCACGCAGCAACAGCTACCCAGAAAACAGTCGATGGCCCTTCTGCAAAAGACTGGCGTGGCGGTCGCGGTATCCTTGAAAATATCATTCCGTCTTCTACCGGCGCCGCTAAAGCGGTAGGTAAAGTTCTCCCCGAATTAAACGGTAAACTAACCGGTATGTCCATACGTATCCCGTCTTCCGACGTTTCTGTTGTTGACTTGACGGTCGTTTTGGAAAAACCGGCTACACAGGCAGATATCGACGCTACGATGAAAGCGGCTTCCGAAGGTGAATTGAAAGGTATTCTCGGATATACCGAAGATGCCGTTGTTTCTACAGATTTCCGTGGTTGCCCGTTGACTTCCGTTTACGATGCAAAAGCAGGTATTTCCTTGGATGCTAACTTTGCGAAAGTGATTTCGTGGTATGACAATGAATGGGGCTATTCAAACAAAGTGCTTGAAATGGTTCGTGTTATTGCATGACAGGTCTTATAATTGATAAAAAGGATGCCCGAAACGGTATCCTTTTTTTCTTATGAAATATAATATTGAATAAATGCTAACCGTTCCGAAAGGAACTCAAAAATAAGGAGATAAAATAGAATATGAGTAACATTTTACTAAATCCAGATGTATGGCTGGCGTTTCTGACGCTGGTATTTCTCGAAGTGGTGTTGGGCATCGACAACATTATTTTCCTGTCAATAATGTCGAACAAAGCGCCTAAACAACAACAGGCGAAAGTGCGGAACCTTGGCTTGCTGCTGGCGATGTTGGGCAGAATCGCCTTGCTGTTCGGCGTGTCGCTGCTGATTAAACTGACACAACCCCTGTTCGCCGTCGATACCGGATGGCTGTCGTTAACCGTGAATGGGCAAAGCATCATTATCCTCTTGGGCGGACTGTTTTTGCTCTACAAAAGCGTGAGCGAAATTCATCACAAAATGGAAGAAAAAGACGATGCGCCTGAGATGAAAACAAAATCAAGCAAAATGACAATGATTATCACGCAAATCTTTCTGCTCGACTTGGTGTTTTCCATCGACAGCGTGCTGACAGCAATCGGAATGGTCAGTTTCACGGAATTTGGCTACGTGGGTGCAATGTCGATCATGGTGACAGCCATTGTGGTGACAGTGCTGATAATGCTCTTTTTCTCGGCGCCGGTCAGCCGGTTTGTCAACAATCACCCGACCGTGCAAATGCTCGCCCTCTCGTTCCTAATACTTATAGGTGTAACGCTGCTGATTGAAGCGGGACATCTGGCGCATCTCACCGTGTTGGGCAATTCCATCAGCGAAATTCCGAAAGGATATATCTATTTTGCCATTCTTTTCTCGCTGGGCGTGGAAACGCTGAATCTTAGAATGAAGAAAAAGAATAAAAAATGAATGCCTTGTACCTCGGAATACACCTTATTTGTATGTTATCTCAAAAATTTCATGTAAATTTGTAACGCCATTTTAGGTGCAAATTAAGGTATGAACAAGTTTTTACTTCCCTTTGCCTGGCTATATGGGCTGTGTATCTGGTTAAGGAATAAGCTTTTCGACAGGAATATTTTACCGGTCGAAGCGTTTTCTATTCCCGTTATTTCCATCGGAAATATAACTGTGGGGGGAACGGGGAAAACGCCTCATACGGAATACTTGATTCGTTTGCTGGGTAAAAAATACAAAATTGCCGTTTTAAGTCGGGGATATAAACGGAAAACTTCCGGATTTATCCGGGCGGATGAAAATGCAAACAGCCGCAGCATAGGCGATGAGCCTCTGCAAATGTATCGCAAATTTCCGGAAATAACGGTTGCCGTAGATTCAAACCGGAAACGAGGGATAAAAAACCTGCTCAAACTTCCCCCGAATAAAAGACCGGATGTCGTTTTGTTGGACGACGCTTTCCAACACAGGTATGTGAAACCGTCTTTGTCTTTGCTGCTGATAAACAGCAATCAGCCGACATACAACGATTTTCTCCTGCCTGTCGGACGACTGCGCGAACCGGCGGCCAACCATGTACGCGCCGATATTGTTATTTTTACGAAATGCCCCTACCCTTTCGACCCTGATTTTCTTCAATCTATTGAAGCAAACTTGCATCTAAAGACGCATCAGCAACTGTTTTTTTCCGCTTACGGATACAAAAGCCTTTTGCCGGTTTTTTCCGAAAACAACCCGATCAGGAAAGAAAGTCTCGAAAGATTAAAAAAAGAAGATTTTTCGTTCTTGTTGCTTACCGGTTTCGCGCATCCGGAAGATATGATTGCATATCTGGAAAATTTCACTTCCGACCTGCATCAACGGATTTATCCCGATCACCATGCTTTCAACCGGAAGAATATCAATGAAATAAGACTTGCATTTAAAGCAATCGGAAACGACCGGAAAATCATCGTTACCTCTGAAAAAGATGCGGTGCGTCTAACGGACATTTCGTATTTCCCTGATGAATTGAAAACATTCATTTATTATCTGCCCATTGAAGTCATTATTAATAAGGAAGAATTATTTATTCAAAAAATAGAAAATCATGTTGCAAACTTTAAAAGAAACCGTATCTTGGCTTAAACCTCAAATACCCGAAGGTACAAAAACAGGTATCATATTGGGAACCGGTTTAGGCGATTTGGTAAACAATATTACCGATAAGAAAGAAATTCCTTACGAAGCCATCCCGCACTTTCCTGTTTCGACGGTAGCCGGACACAAAGGAAAATTGATTACCGGCAAATTGGGCGGCAAACCCATTTTAGCCATGCAGGGGCGTTTCCATTTCTACGAAGGATACAGTATGAAAGAAGTAACCTATCCCGTTCGGGTCATGCAATTATTGGGATTTGAATACCTCTTCGTTTCCAACGCTGCGGGCGGTATGAACGGCTCGTTTCAGGTGGGAGACATCATGTTGATCGAAGACCATATCAACCTGTTTCCGGAACATCCTTTGAGAGGGAAAAATCATGGAGAATTGGGCGAACGTTTCCCCGATATGAGCGAAGCCTACAACAAAAAATTACGGCAATTGGCTACGGATATTGCCGGTAAACACAACATTAAACTGCAATACGGCATATATGTCGGCACACAAGGCCCTACTTTCGAAACGCCTGCCGAATACCATTATTTCAAAATTATCGGAGGAGACGCCGTAGGAATGTCCACCGTTCCGGAAGTGATTGTCGCCCGTCACGGCGGGATGAAAGTCCTTGCTTTTTCTATCATTACCGATTTGGGCGTGTATGGAAAAATCGTGGAAGTTTCGCACGAAGAAGTACAGGCTGCCGCCAAAATTGCACAGCCTAAAATGGCTTTTATCATGGAAGAAATTATTAAACAATTATAATTTTTTACCGCAAAGTAGCAAAGAACCGCAAAGAATATTCAGATTACTTTCTCTTTGCGGTTCTTGGCGCCTTTGCGGTAAAATAAATCAATATTTTAGGATGGAAATTTCAACATTAGGCGAATTTGGGTTAATCCGGCGCTTGACGGAAAAAATTAAAATAACAAACAAAACAACCCTAAAGGGTATTGGCGACGATGCCGCAGTATTGGACTACAAGGAGAAAAAAGTCCTCGTAACCACCGACTTATTGTTGGAAGGCATTCATTTCGACCTGACCTACACACCCCTCAAACACTTGGGATACAAGTCGGCAATCGTCAACTTTTCCGATATTTATGCGATGAACGGTCAGCCCAAACAGATTACTGTGTCTTTGGGACTCTCCAAGCGCTTTTC